>JASFHE010000004.1:0-37710 GCA_050123415.1 Desulfobacteraceae bacterium
GACTCCGTCGGACCGGTTGACTCCGTCGGACCAGTTGACTCCGTGGGACAAGTTGACTCCGTCGGACCGGTTGACTCCGTCGGACGAATTGACTCCGTCGGACGAATTGACTCCGTCGGACGAATTGACTCCGTCGGACCAGTTGACTCCGTGGGACAAGTTGACTCCGTCGGACCGGTTGACTCCGTCGGACGAATTGACTCCGTCGGACGAATCATCCTTAATGACCTCTCCAATTTTTTCAAATGGGATTTCCTGAAGAATTTCGATAACATCTGTACACTGTTTATCAGTCCCTTCACCAATAATTTCTCCATGAGCCTTAATCTTAGCAATTTTATTCCACGGCACACACGGATAATAATTAAAACAGTCGCTCAGATTCTTGCAAAAATGAAATCCGCCTTTTCCCTGTTTAACTTGGTCCTCTCTCGGACATCTCATCAATTCTCCCTCATGTTTATACTTCTTCCCAATCTCAAATTGAAATCCTTGACACGTCCAATCATTATTAAAAATCTTATATCCTTCCAAAATTCTCCTCCTTCTCCCTATCTTATTATAGGGATTTATGCAGTTAGTTTATATCCCTGCCAAAAAACTTTTATTTCTTCCCATGCTCTTGAGGTGCGGTTATAACTCCATCCAAAATTTTCTTTCATAAACAACCGGGTGCCATGATGAGACACTGGAAGGATGCTCCCATGGAAATGATGCACTCTCACAACTTCCCCCCGCAAAATAGCTTGAAGAAGCTCCTGAGAATCCTGAGAAAGTCCCTTCACAGCATCCTTAAATGCAATCATTTCCTCATGAAAAGAAATCCACTTCACAGCCGGATCCCCGTTATCTTCCAATTCAGGAATCCATACAGGAAGGGGAACCTCCGCCTGTGCCCGATGCCAATCCATAAACCGGCCCCATAACCGATTATACAAATAAGTTGAAAAACGGAATCCCCTAGAAGGATCAAACCTCATCACCGTCTCCATGAATATCTCCAAGCCGTATGAAATTAAATCATCCGGATCTGTGCCATTGTTGTCAGCAAATTTATTAGCCAGATAATAAATCATTTTTTCATTGTCCTTGAATAATCTTTCTGTATTATTCACTCCTCTCCCTCCTTAAAAAATAATAATCCATCTGGAACCTCCGAAGAGGGTCCAGAAAGATCCCCCGCCGAAGCGGGGAACCCATCACCATTATGCTGAAATTGACGCTATGAACTTTTCATATCCCCAGGGTTTTTCCTGTTCCAAAATCGGGAGTAACTCCTTGACTTTCATCCGACCAGTGGGATCGACTCCATGAGATTCACACCAATCTGTAATTCCCTCCCGACAGGCCCCGGTAAGCCGGTGATATTTTTCCCGGGACATATAAGTGTCCAATGTAATTTGATACCTGGTTTTGTTCCGCTTAATTTTTTTCCGGAGTCCCTCAATAGCTTTTTGCTGGGATTCAGCATGATAATGATAAGTACCGTTTGAAGCCACAAAACAGGATTTGAATTCTTTTTCAAACCCCCGCATTTCGTGGAGGTAGACCACATCATAGATTGAGACCTCCCCAATTTTGGAGATTTTTCGGCATTTCCAATTTCTGATTCCGTCAAATTCGATAACCTCAATTTTCTGTTCGCACCATCCGGCAGGGACTGTGATATAGTGATTGTAACAAGTCATGGGGTGTCCATAAGATTTTGAATACCCGTCATAGTCAAGCCACGATGAATTTGAGTAAGAAAATTCATTTCCTATAGTCGCTTCAATTTCTCCGTTCGTCGATGTTTTATAATTCCTGCACAGATAATCAGCAACTTTTTTTTCATGATTTTTTCTGAGCTGCTGGACAAAAGTCGGGCACCTTTGTGCCATTCTCCGACCAGCCTGTTTATTTTTGATTTCATCATGTTGACTACGAACTGCCGGAATCGCCTCTTTCTGTGTCCCGAACAGATCCCGATAATCAAACCCGTTTTCCTTGAGGAACTGAAGAGCCATTTTATTGTTCGTGATTCGTTTGTACGTTTGACGACTGCCAGTCAATTCAGCCAGTTCCTTTTCCAATCTTTGTTTTTCAGTCATAATAATTCCCCTCGCGGTTAAGGCTCGCCAGCCATTAATTTTTGCCTTTCGGCTATCCGGATCTACTGTTAATCAGCAGGTCCGGATAGCCAGTCCCGCAGGACCGGCATTAAAATTATCTTATGTATGGATGTACCCAAAACGTCACGCTGAAATGATTTTTTTCAGCTTCTTCAACCTCAATTAGCTGAAGAGAAGGAAGCCCAGAATAATGTTTGTGATATTCTTCCAGGTCTTTTTCAGCCATTTTCCGCACGGCACCCGCACATTTTTTGTAATGATCAGCCATCGATTTATCAACATAAAAATGCATTACACATTCCATGGTTAATTTGATTTTACCGATCTTCCGCCATTTTCTTTCACCCTTTCTATTTACCATTCAAATCCTCCGCGGTTTAGACTCGCCAGTCATAAATTTAATACCGGATTGAATCCAATATTTTTTCCACTTCTTCAACAGCCCCAACACTGATATAATTACGGGCTATATCAAAACTCACCTGACCATTCATTTTGCGGGCAAGGAACCGAATGTCATATTCTTTCGCATCAGCCTTTTCCCAACTGCCATTTTCGCAGTGATTAACAAAAGTAAAAACGGTCATCTCAAAAAGGGCCTGAAGACTAACATCATCAGAGTCAGCATCCAAGGCCCAAACAGCAGAGTAAAAAGGATGAGCAGCGGCATTGATAATATCATAGTCAGCTTCGTGGATAAAAAGCTCAGGATTTGACTCATCATAAATCAGGTAATCACGATCGTCAGTATGCCGGTCAGACCCAAGCTCTCTAAGTTTCTGTCCACCAATCAATTTCATCCTCAACTCTCCTTAACAAGTTATACTATAATTATACTCCTGAATGAAAGGAATATCTACCCCCATTAGAAAAAAAGATTACGAAATATGAAGAATTTGGAAAAAAGTACTTAAAATCCGTTAAGTAGAAAGTAGCCAAAAATACCCTATAATAATATTACAGGAGGTTCACATGAGATTATGGCACACGGACCTAATTCCCTATCTTCCCCGCCTTCAGCTGCTTGGACAGCATCGGGAGTGTTGTGCTCTCCGAGGGAATGGTTGGGGACGGAAGCACTCTACCATTGATTACATCTACAATTATGCTTTCTGCCTCTTGATTGAATTTCATAAAAAAGTAATGGCTGAAATGAAATTCCGGGGGTACAACGTAAATCCAAAATGGGACGATGAATCATACCGGGGAAAGAACCACGACCGGATCCCTGAATGGGAATGGATCCCCATAAAGCCCAGGGAAAAAAGTTATGCTGAACATGATAATCTCTACCTGGAAAGCTGTATAAAGAATATCCTGAAGAAAATGAATAAGGCCATTGAAGAAGGGAAGCTGGAAAAATATCCCGCGGCTGAACGCGCCCGTTTCTTTGATGGAATAAGATTTTTTCAACAAACCTATAGACTGGATCCAAAAATTAAGATAGAATAAATGATGACCTTGCTACGGGTCGGAAAACATAACGTGAATAATTTTTGACCCCTTAACCGGGAGTGGTTTTTATGTTTTCACGTTAACATATTAACCAGTAGCCTCCCGGTTGAGGGGTTTACTTTTTGATGGAGGAACGAATATGAAAAAAGAATCGTTCATTGATTCAACAAAAGAGTATCATTTCAATGTTCTTTTTGCCGTGCTTTTTGGAACCACAGAAGCTATATTAATCAACAATCTGAAATTTTGGATTTCAAAGAACAGAGCAAACGAAAGTGAAGAACATTTTCATAAGGGACATTGGTGGACTTACAATTCCATCCGGGCCTTTCAGGAATTGTTTCCTATGTGGTCTGAAAAACAGATAAGCGGGGCTCTAGCACGATTGAAAAAAAAGGAAATAATAATCACAGGAAATTTCAATCAATCTGTCATAAATCACACAAAATGGTATGCCTTCAAAAATGAAGAAATTTTTCTTGATGGAGAAATCCCCAAATCATGGCTAAAAGGGCTAAAAAGTAAAATCGATTTTCCCCCGAGGGAAAATCGAATCTCCCCGGAGGGAAAATCTTATAATAAGACTTATAAAAACCATACTTATAAAAACCCAATTTCTAAAGAAATTGTAAGCGACTCTGGCGAGTCGCCCTTTGGGCTTTCAACTTCCCCGAAGAAAATTTATCCACACCTGGACAAATTAAAAGATTTGTTAAAAAGGGGAGGCTTCCGAACCCGGACGGAACGTCCGTCAAAAGTTTTGGATAGAACATTCAAATATATTGAACAGATCCGCTCCGGTAAATTCATGGAATGTGAATGGGACCCAGCCTGGAAAAACAAGAACAACATTGACTTCTCCCCGATTAGCAAGTTGAAGGGCCTTTCCCATGAAGAAATCTATAAGACACTTTCCCGTGCCTTTTCCCGATTTGGCCGGATGAAGACAGATGAAAAAGTTTGGCCTGAAGATAAGGACAACCTGAAAAAAGTTGGACTGGATGTTTTCATTTACAATCCCAGAACCCAGAAGAGCTGGATGCTTTACTGCCTAAATAATGCCCCTAGTTCATTGGGATCTCTTCCATCAGTAGACAAGTCCCGGTTAATTTCTTTGTATTCAGGCATCGAAAGTATATGGGAAACTCCCTATAATAAGTCAAAGACCAAGAGATGGAACAACAGCGAATGGACTCAGTTCATCGGTTGTGTATTGAGCTTAGAACGATGGTGGAAGAATAACCAAGATATGATGGGATTGGTAAACAGTGGGTGGATTTCAGTCGGCCGAACTTTTCCAGTTTTCCTGCGCACAGTGATGGATTATATTCAGGACTGTTGGGCTGGGGACTTGCGACCCTGCTTCTTGCCTATGAGTGGGAATCGGTGGAATGGATTTCTTCAATGGGTAAATAACCAATACGGAGTGAACTTAGATCCTGATGACGATGTGGTAGAAAAGGCTCAGAATAGAAAAGTCAGGATGGCGGAATTGAGAGAGGAGGCTGCTATTCAGCAGGAGATGGATCGAATTCAAAAGGTCCTGGAGGCTAATGAGCAGCCGTCTCTTGGATATGATGATCTGAGACAGTGCGCCATAGAATCATTGAAAAAGAAAGAGACAAAAACGTAATAGAAGATGATTGGGACCAAAGGAGTGAGAGAATGAATAAACATCAGTCAGGAGTTATTAGTACAGAAGGATTGCAAATCAATCCAAAAGAGGATCAGAAAGCCCTATCAATTTCTCCAGATTCGATAAATGTAGAATCTGTTGGAATGCTCCACCAGCCAGAAGAAATCAAGCCCGAAGTGAATATCAAGGAAGAAATCCGCCGCCTGATCCGGAAATATTATAGTCATTACAGGAAAATGCCCACCATCAATTGGCTGAAAGAAAAGACTGGGATCACAACTTATCAAGTTGGGTTGGTCCTACGGGAATTAACAGCTGAAGGATTTCTGAAAAAGAATATTTCCAGATATCATATGAGCCCAAATTATGTGGCCCCTGCCAATCCCTCTATGGAATCTCTCCCGAAAACGGTGAAGGAACAGGTGAAATCAGCCGGCAACTTCTTCCATCGAATCCCTTTATCATTGCTGATATTGAAAATAGTATTTACATTTGTGGGGGCCGGAGCGGCTTACCTGAGTTTTTATCACACCAAAATCTGGTTTGAGGGGCTATACCAACCTATATATGCTTCTATAGCATCCGGGAGCATGGTCTTTTTCTCAGTTGCTGGAATTGATGCGGTTTTGTTGCTCTTTCGATACCGGTACCCTCTGGTGGGATTTGTTTTTGCCACATGCTCCCTTGTAGTGGTGTTATTTTCGATGTTTAGCACTGTCGCGGGGCAATATACCTTTTTTTGTGATAAAATCGATTCTCAGGCCAATAGCACCCGTCAGGAGGAAAATATATTATGGGTCTACGATCGGTATTCAGCGGATTTGGAGAGAATAAGAGAAGAAATGGAACGTGTAGAGATGGAATTGAATTCATTTGCACAGCAGTTGGCGTCTTTATCACCGAAGGATTTTGCCACATCAGAAGAATACGAAAGCGTATATTGGACCACAAACTACGGCAGGAGAAAAGCCGCAGAATCCCTGGAAGAATTGAGAGGACAGGAAAAAGAAATCCAACAGCGGGTAGATGAGTTATTATTTGAAAACCCGAATGCGGACTTTTCAGGGAGCGGGCAGAGAAACTTGCCTCCTGATCTGTATGTCTGGATTGCTTCATCTTTCCGGGGGATCGACCGAACAGAACCAATACAATTCTGGTCCTTTGCTTTCCCGGCAATATTCTATGATGTCATGGCTCCCCTGAGTTTTTTCTTTGCATTCTTCATCAATGGGTCAAAGCCAAAAAGGAGGAAGAGAAATGGGACCAAATAAGAGGATTGAGGTTTTGGGAATGTGTGATTTTATGCTCTGTGGAGAGGAAGGAATTAGATATTCCATTCCGGAACACATGAGAAAATATACAGGAGGAAAGGATACTCTATATTTATGTGAAAAGCATAGAAAATATGTATTTTCAAATGCTGATATGAGAGATGTAGAAATATTCAAGGAGAAAGAGAAACAAAAAAAAGAAAAAAGAAAGAACCCATTCAATTTGTGAAAGGTACGTAAGATGAAAAATCTTATTATATTTACCCTAAATCCTTATGACATAGGGAATTACGAGGATATTTGTATTTCCTATAATTCCTTTAGCCATAAGGAATTATCCAATGAAGGTTGTTTTAAGTGCCTAGAATAAACTATACTGTAAGATAGCCTAAGCGATTTCAAATAATTGATTCTAGCGACCTTCTAATTTTATATATAGTAAGGAGTTATGAAAAATTGAAGATTTTATTATTGAGACAATTTTCAGAATCTTATAATTCTATACTATATAAGGATTTAAAAATTAGGGATTTTCCAGATAACTGGGAATATAAACCGGTGTTAGAGAAAAGGGAGATGTGATGAAATCCTGTACGATTGTGGACAACAAATATCAGGTGAAATTCTCGGGGCCTGATTTCAGGGAGACACTGAACGGGATTAAGGCCCTTCCAAATCGGGTATACCTGCCAGATCGGAAAATTTGGGAAACCCCCATCACAGAAGTTCACTCACAGGCCCTCACTAATTTAGGATTTCAACTTCCCATTATAGCTTCCACGACAGAAAAAGATTCAGCCCTATGGGAAAATATTCAGGTATCAGAGGTTCCGGGACTCCGACCATATCAGGTAGAGGCTCAAAAGTTCCTGACTTATAGAAGGGGCCGTGGATTAATATTGGATGATCAGGGAGTGGGAAAGACCATAGAATCCTTAGCGTACCTTCGTATCAATCCGGAAAAAAGACCTGCAGTCATTGTAGTCAAAAGTTCCTTGAAAAAACAATGGGTCCGAAAAGCGGAAGAATGGCTGCCCGGGGAAGAATCTATAATTCTCAGCGGCCGGACCCCCTATTCTATTCCGGAGGAAATCCCCCTCATCATCGTTAACTGGGAAATCCTGACTTATTGGGAGCGTGTTTTGAGAGATATAAACCCAGCTGTAGTCATCGGGGATGAGGTTCAGATGATGGGAAATTGGAAAGCAAAGAGAACAAAGGCAGCAATTTCCTTGGTCAACAAAACCAGAGCGGATTGGATAGGTCTTTCCGGAACCCCTATCCGATCCCGGCCTTTACAATTTTTTCCGTCGCTGCATTTGACCAGTCCCGCCCGATTCCCCAATTTCTATGCGTACCGACAACGGTACTGTGATCCCCGTCATAATGGATTTGGATGGACATATAATGGATTGACTCATGGAGAGGAATTGCAGGCAAAAATCAGGGATCTATATATCCGTCGGACAAAGAATGAAGTCCTGCCGGATTTGCCTCCGAAAATACGGGACATGATTCCTATTGATCTGACTGATTCTGAAGCCTATGAAATGGAGAAACAGAATTACCTCAGTGATATTCTGGCAACCAGGAAGGAAACTGATGAGGCATTAAGGTCCCTTTCCCGGACGGCATTTGATTTGAAAAAAGAAGCGGCAGTAAATTGGATTCGGGAGTTCGTAGCTGAAGGTGAGAAACTGGTTGTGTATTATTATCATCGGGCGGTGAGGCGCTACCTAGAAGAACAATTTGGTAAAGAAGCCTTGTTTATTGATGGCTCAGTGTCTGCTGAAAAGAAAGATGAGATTAAACAGAGATTCATAGAAGACCCGGAAAGCAAAATCTTATTTGGGAATATACAATCATTGGGAACAGGCACAGATGGGATTCAGGAAGTTTGCAGCACTTGCGCTTTCATCGAATTTGCTTTCACTCCGATTGACATGGTTCAGGCAGAAGATAGATTGCATCGTGATGGACAAAGAGATTCAGTGAATGTGTATTATCTAACTGGAGTGGGAACGATCGATGAAGATTATATTAACCTGCTCCATCAGAAAGCAGGGATTCTCAATGATCTATTTGGAGAGGATATGGTGGATCGGATTGAAGGCGTGAAAGAACTATTGAAATATTATAGAGAGGCTGCGTGAGCTATACTAGAAACCGGATTGACTTGTCCGAAGAAAGAAAGATCATGTCATATTTAATCACCTCAACAGAGTTTCTGAGACAGATGAAGGGGACAGCAGATCCTGTGTTGTTTGAGTCTCCTTATGTCCGGCTGTTGGCCTCTTGGGTGTGGGAATATTTTGATCAGATAGAGGAGGCCCCCGGGAAAAACATTGAGGATCTGTACACCAGAAAGAAAAATCAGGTGCCCAATGAAGATGATACAGAGCTCATCGCTGAGTTTCTCAAAAAGTTGAGTGATGATTCTGTGGAGCTCCACAATGTTCAGTATGCAGTAAGCTCTGCTTCAGAATATTTCCGGATCAGAAAACTGGTACAGATTAAAGAACAACTTCAAACAGCCATTGATTCCCGGGACGTGGAAAACGGGGAGCATCTCATATCATCTTTCAAACGGATTGGATCCAACAAAGGTTCCGGGGTTGATATTCTTAGGGATACTGCCCCCATTGTTCAGGCCTTTGGAGATAAAGATGAAATATTATTCACATATCCTGGGGTCCTGGGATCCCATGTGGGCCCAATTGTCAGAGGAGACTTTGTATCATTCCTGGCCCGTCCAAAAATGGGAAAATCATACAGCCTGTTTTACACTTCTCATCATGCTGCCCTGATGGGATATCATTCTTTCTTTTTCTCCCTGGAGATGACTCAAAATAGAATACTCCGCCGGGCATGGCAAGCCTTCCGGGGCAAACCTTTGACTACCTCCCAGGTGTCAATCCCTTATTTTTCAGAGGTTGCTGAGGAAGGAAAGTGGGAAGTGAAAATGAGGACGGAAACCCGGGATGGCGTGGACACCGAAATGGGAAATATAGCCAATATTCAAAAAAAATATAGACAACAAGTTACCGGCGGAGTTCGAATCTTTGCATTGCCAGCTTCCAGTACCTCTTTGACAGATATTAGAAACATCATAGATAATTGTATGTATTATGAGGGGATCGTTCCGGACATGATTGTTATAGACTATGCTGACATCATGAGGTTTGACATCAAAGGGGAGCTCAGAAATCAGCTGAACGATCTATGGCAGAAATTGAGAGGACTGGCTCAGGAATTGAATTGTGCCGTCATTACCGCTTCACAGGTAAACCGGGCAGGGAATAAAGGAGATGTGAACCTGACCCACGTGGCTGAAGATTACAGAAAGGGAGGTCACGTCACCAAAATGATAGCCCTTAATCAGGAACCGGAGGAGCGGGAAAGAGGAATCATCAGATGGAATAAGGTTTTGGAAAGAGAGGGTCAGGTGTTCCTGGACCAGGTTGCCGTCCTTCACTGCAGGGATATTGGGCGGGAATATCTGGACAGTAGGAAACGTAGTGAGGTTATATAATTGATAAGCATGGTTCATCAAAAAGAAGGAGGATTTGTTTATGAATGAAATTACAAGGCGACTTACAGCAGAAGACCTCTTCCGGATTAAGTTGAAATTCTTGCGGCAGATGGAAGAGTTTGTTGATCTTGATCAGCAAATATCTGATAACCTTAAAGATGTCAACGGATATAGGCCCTACAACATCCGCTGGGAGTTCCACAACTATCATCAGGCCAGAACAGAAAAATACATTGACCAGTATCTCTGGCGCTATCTTGTCAAACTCTACTTTTTGGAAAAGTACATGCTTTGCTCCGAGTATGCCAAGATGATGAAAGAGATTGAGGAGCTGAAAACACCGGACTTCACGCCGGAAAACGCGGAAGCATGGCTTACCAGTTTGAAGTCTATGATTTATGAAAATATCCGGCTGATGTGCAAGCGTGTCTATGAAAAACTGATAACCGGATCTTATGAAACCGGTTCAGGGTTTGCTTCAAGGGAAAAGAAGCGGAACAACAACGGTGTAGACAAGTTTTTTATCCTTCAGACATATGATTATCTCATGATGTATAACTATTGGTCCGGTGGGCCGACGATAACCGATGATCTAGAAAAGGTTTGTTATATCCTAGATGGTAAGTCTGTTCCAGATAAGACACTGAAAACTCTTGCAAAAATCAACCATGCGAATGAGGCAGACTGTTCATATTTCAAGGTGAAGTTCTGCAAGAATGGGAACACGCATTTCTTTCTGACTGATGAGACTGTTGGCCGACTGAACAAGATTGGCCCAGACGGAAATCTTATCGGAGAAAAGATCAGAATAAAGGAGATTGATTGAATGAAAGATACAAAAAGTAAGCAGATTTTGCCTATAATAAAATAGGAGGATCTTATGGCAGAGGAAAAGAAAGACTGGACCAATGATATGGAAGAGGCATTTGAAATATTCAATGTTCCTGTACAGTGTGGACATTGCTATGTGTGGTACAGCCCAGAAGATCAGAAGGAAGGCTGCTGTCCTTTGTGCGGAAGTGATGAATGGGTAGGCAATAGATGAAAAAGAAAATGATAACTGCTTCTTATCTTTTTGATTCATCAAATTATTATCATGGTCAGAATAAATGTTATTACTGTGGATTGCCATGCGGAAATCATTATTTGAAACAAGATTATGTAAAAGAGACTTTTACAAATCGGGATATTGTGAAGAATCCGGGAAGTAATTTTGTTTGTGGATGCTGTATTTCTTCTTTTGCTGGACTTGGAAAAACAGAACAGATTGACGGAACCGTGAAAGAAGGACGTGGGGGAGCACCACGTTGTTATTCATGGATTCTCACTCTCGATTGGAAAAAAGCTTTTACAAAACGGCATCTTGATTTTTGTCGGACAATTCTTTTTGATCCCCCGAAACCTCCATTCTCTATTATTCTTGCAGACAGTGGACAGAAACATCTTATTTTCAGGGCACCGGTTAATTATGATCGGGATATGTATTCAGTTTTGCTTGAAGAAAAAGAAATCATTGTTGATAGGGTCCAACTTCGACGCATTCTGGATTGTGCCCTCATTGCCTCTGCGGCTATTGGGAAAAAGTCCCTGACAAATCCTGATCAATTTATCAACTGGAAAAACACAGTTGAATTTTATGGTAGTGAATCTCCACTTGAAGAGTGGTGTAATATATTTTCCTCCCCATTGGGAGAACTGGCGGCATGGATATGCCCCGGAAAGGAAGAGTGTAGAAATGAATCAATTGTCAGCACAAGAATTCAGACAGAAGTTAGTGGGATTGATAGACCCCTCGAGAAAACTTCCGGAGATGGAAGAAAGGGTGGTAAGAGACGAGGCCATAAAGATGTGTTCAATCTTACCGGAATTGTTCTCTGATGATTTTGACCGGAAGACCTTATGGGAACGGATAGGGAATGGTCTTATTTCCGCTGTCAAGAAGTGTGGAGGGGATTATGAAGAATTCATAAATCTTGTTCTGGAATTCATCAAAGCAGATCCTGGGGCCGTGGCCTCAAAGGAAAGTCTTCTTGCTTTTCTTGAATCTATGAATACAAAGCCGAGGGAATGGCAGGATCTTTTTCTTCATATTATTGAGAAAAAGTATAATATTATTTTGGTCTATGCCCGGCAGATTTGGAATCAGAAAAAGAAAGGGGGTTCAAAATGAAACAAATAGGAACTTGCAAAATCCATTTTCTTTCTGAGGCTGTTTCTCCTATTACTCATATGATGGGCGTCTCCGGTAATGAATCTATTCTGAATAGAGAAAAAGTTCTTCATGAAGGAAATGTTGTTGATATTCCAGTCTTGTCTGGAAATGCTCTCCGGCATAAAATCATTAGGGAGCCAGGAGCCCTTCATCTTGTTGATGTCTGTGAGTTAAGAGGAAAATTATCTATTGATCAGGCTAATTATATGTTTACAGGCGGCAGTCTTTCTGAATCCAGTACTACTGATAATATTCCTTTGATTGCGGAATTGCAGGAGGTCTCTCCATTATTCAGACTTCTTGGCGGGAGTTTGAAAAATCAGGTTGTGGGGGGATCTTTATTTGTTTCCCGCGGAATTCTTATTTGTCTGGAAAATCAGAAACTTCTTCCAAAATTGATACCTGAAGATTATGAAATTCCTGTTCAGTCCCTTCTTCCAGCGCAGCATTTCATAAGCAAATATCAATATACAAGAGGGGATGCCGGAAGAATGAAGGATTCTGTATCCATGATAAAGGACCTTCAAAAAAAGGAAGAAAGTAATCTGATGATTTATGCTGGGGAATCAATAGTTCCTGGGACTTTATTTTATCATGATCTTATCCTATATAATGTATCTCCACTTGAGATAGGGGCAACTTTGTTTTGCATTCAGCGTTGGCAGAAATCTGATGGAATTATTGGAGGGTCAGCCAGGATAGGACATGGCAAAATGAAATCAAATATCTGGATCTCCGGACTTGTTGATTGGTTTGGGCATGAAAAAGATCCTGATGAACTGATTCAGGAATATATTCAGCATGTAGAAAAAAATAAAGACAGATTTGTTTCTTGGCTTGAGAAGGCATTTCCTACAAAGATGTCTTTCCCGATAATTAAGAAAGTTAAAGATTCACTTATTTATATTTTTGAAGAAAAGCAGCCTGATGGATCTTTGATTGATGTTCAGCGATATATTGGAATTGCTGTTGATAATTCTAAAGATGGAAAATCTATAGCCAAGGCTATTGGAAATAAAATTAAAGCAGCAAAATCTCCAGAAGACATCTTCAAAGATTTTGAGGGAATGAGTATTATCAGAAATGATTATGATTCGGTTTTATCATTCTTTGAAGAACAATTATGATAAAAAATTGGAAGGTAACATGCAACTTGGTTTCCCCGCTTTGCGGGGAACCTCCTAAAATTGACAGCCTATTAGAATATGAACTTGCCTTAAGAATGGGGATGAAACAGGCTAGGAAAATGACTAGGGACATTCCGTTGTCACAAATTGAAAAACCGCCGATTCCTTTAGCGAAAAGAACAATTTGTGGACATGATGTTTATTGTTCTTCTGATCCTATTCTCGGAGAAGTTCATGCTGAATGGTCAGATCATCAAGCAAAAAGATTTGACACGGATATTCTTGCTCTTGCAATTCACGAATCACAGCGAAAAAAACTCCTTACTTCGTCAGGACCATATAAAAGCCGTTTTGTTCCTCTTCGTGTTCGGCTTGTAAGAAAAGTTTGTTGGTTTGTTCGAGGTGACAAAAAAGAAATCAATAAATTATTAAAAAAAATCACAGCCCTTGGGCATTGCCGACATTATGGATACGGCCGAATTGAATCTTGGGAATACAAGGAATTCGAAGAAGATAATTCTATTTTTGCCATGCATAAAGGAAAAAAAGTTTTAATGAAAACAATCCAGGTTGAAGCCGCAAAGGGATCTACTGGATTTCGTCATTCTTACGGAGGGGCGTTTCCTCCTTACTGGCATCCTGAAACGTTTATGGAGGTTGCCATTCCATGCTAAATCAGCACATGAGATGTGAGCCTGAGAAAAAGCTCGATCTTACACAGATGAAATGTTCAATTGATTTGTCAAAGTTTGAAACAAAATTTCTTCGATGTAGGATGATTGAAGAGCTGTTGAAAAAGCATTCATGGACTCGTGCACAGCTGGCTAGAGTATTTGATGTGCATAGGTCTACAATCGGGAGGGACATTTCCGACCTCTCTGTTTTAGTTCCAATTCAAGAGGATGATTCAGGGAGGCTTTATGTTGATTGTGACTGATAAGCATACAGAGGCTGATTTAAAATTATGGGCAGAATTAGAAGAAGCAGATTTAGCGTATTGCATGTCTGATAAAAAAGAAGATCTGGCTATTTCTCATATAAAAGAATTCTGCACTTCTGATTATTATATTTCGATCTCTTGGGGAAAGGATTCTACAGTTTTGGCCCATTTGGCTTATAGAGCAAAATGTACAAACGCTTTGGTCAGTTTCGTGCGTGATCCTTCGTCAAGAAATGCTGTTTATGATTTTAATAATGATCTTGTAAGAAACATGTTTTTAGAAAAATACAAAATAAATAGCTATTTTGAAGTATTTTATTCAGAAACCGGGAATCCAGAAAAGCTGAAAACAATGAGGAATTTTGAAAAAATTACGGGGATAAATAAATGTGTTTTAGGAGTAAGGGCTGCGGAATCCGGAATAAGAAAAAAATCTTTATGGTATCACGGAATATCAACAGAGCACAAATGTAGACCGCTTATGAAATGGACAACGCAAGAAATATTTTCTTATTTGGCAAAGTATGGCCTTCCAGTTCATCCAGTATATGGAATGACGGGAAATGGCAGATGGGACAGAAACAGATTAAGAGTCGATGGCGCAATAGGTGGAGAAGGTGGAATTTCTCATGGTCGTGATATTTGGGAAAGAGAATATTATCAGGATGTCCTGAATAAGATTGAAAGTATGAGAAGGAAATAAGAATGAAAGCGGTTGAACCCGCTTGCTATTTTGGAAATAAGGAGTACATTGTGATTACAATCAAAAAGACAGAGGCCCTTTCTGCTGTAAAGAAAGTAATGCCTGGGGTGGAGAACGGATCCACCATCATTGAGGGTGCTGATGCCATCGTATTTACTGGAGAGTCCATCCATTCTTACAATGACAGCATTTCTGTATCAGTCCCCTTTGATTCAGGGGAGGTAAAAGGAGTATTCAAAGGGATGGACCTGTTCCGCCTGTTGCAAAAACTACCTGAGGAAGACATTCAGTTCGAACCGGCAAAGAGTGGGGTAGCAATGAAATCCGGCAATGCGGAAGTTACCATCAATTCTGTGGAATCTGACCTTCAGGAATATCTGGAGGGGCTGGGAATCTCTAAACTGAAGTGGAAATCCGTCCCCAAGGATTTCTGGGAGGGAATCCGGCTGTGTAAGATTTCCTGTTCCACTTCCAGCACCCGGGGAATATTTATTACTGATAAGCTCATGATGAGTACAGATGGAATCCGGTTGAATTACTATGATCTTAATGAATCTTTTGATACCTGCTGGGTGGATGATCCGGCATGGACTGAACTTCTTAGACTTCCGGGAAAGATTACTGAGTACAGTGTGACAGAAAGCTGGATTCATTTCCGTAATGAAGAAAGAGTGGTATTTTCAGCTAAACGGAAAGAGGATGAATATTATCCAACTGAAAGAATGCTGGCTCTGAGGGAAATGGTAAAAGTAGAAGAAAACGATATTCAGTGTGCTCTCCCAAAAGACCTGGATAAAGTAATTGATCGGGTTGCCGTCCTGAGTGAGGACATAAACAATTTCTCAGCTATATCCATCACTGTTTCTCCCAAAGAGATGGTGTTGGAATCTCACAGAGTATCAGGGAAAATCCGTGAGCGGGTCCCTTTTCCCAAGGCCTTGGAGATCGAAAACCCATTTCATTTCAAAGCTGATGCGGATTTCCTGATTGAGGCTGTCCGCAAGGTCCCCAATTTCTATTACAAGGAGGGGGAGACTCCCGCTGTATTATTCCAGTCAGAACAGTTCACCCAGATAATGGCAACGGTGAATGAATAATGGGGGTTGGATATTTTGACCTTGGGACCGGAGAGAACCCCTCAGTCAGCAAGGCCCGGAGCTCCAAAAAGAAAATAGGGTGTGATGCCTGTTCTCTGGACCGATCATGTATTCATCCCAACATGAAGCCTTATGGAAGAGGACACAAGAAAATATTGCTGGTGGGAGAGGCTCCTGGAAAAAAAGAGGATGACAAGGGGATCCCTTTTGTGGGCCCTTCTGGCCGACTCATCAAAGATGTCTTGGATGAAATAGGAATAAGTTTCAATGGGGATTGTCTCAGAACCAATGCTGTAGTTTGCCGACCTCCCAAAAACAGGACCCCCACAGCTGCTGAAATAGCTTCCTGCCGTCATAAATTACTCAGAACCATAGCAGAATACAAGCCGGAAGTGATTATCACTTTCGGCACCACCGCTTTGAAAGGATTGATTGGACACAGGATGGAGGCAGGAAGAATCACTGGAATTGAAACCAGTGCCTTCTTTGGATATAGAATCCCAGATCAGGAGCTGGGCTGTTACATCTGCCCCACCTATCATCCTGCCTACATTCTCCGCAAAACCCGCGGGAATGACGGCCAGGAAATAAATCAGGGATTAAAGAGGATTTGGAAACGGCATATCAAAAGGGCTGTGAAATGCGGTGAGGGCTTTTTCTACGAACATCACTATGACAAAGATGTGGAGTTCACACAGGAGGAAGGCCAAGCCATTGAGTGGATTGAGCAAATCCAGAAAGGCAACCGGCCCGTGGTATTCGATTATGAAACCACTGGAGTGAAACCCCATAGAGAGGGTCACCGGATTGTATGTGCTGGTATTAGTGATGGCCAGATGGGGTATGCGTTCCCGTTCTTTGATTCGGTCCGGTTTCGGTCCGTTTGGCAAGCCTTCCTGACCAATCCCAAGGTGGGTAAGATAGCCCACAAACTGGATTTTGAAGACAACTGGACTTTTGAAAGAGCAGCGCCCCCCGGGGAAGAAAAATACAGGGTGGAAAATTGGGTATGGGATACCTTGTTGGGAGCTCATTGTCTCAATAACAAAAAGCCGACCGGGTTGAAGTTTCTTTCCTATGTCCATTTTGGGATAATGGGTTATGATGTGGAATTGGATGACTTTCTCAGCAGCAATCAACATGACAAGAAAAAGTTTGGAAAGAATGCCTTCAATTCTATCCACAAAGCCCCCACAGCCAAGCTGCTCAAATATTGTGCGCAGGATGCCTTGTTCACTTACAAAGAATATGAGTATCAGAAGAGCGTGTTGAAGGGTCACAGAGAAAAGGGGTTGAGACTACTCATTGACGGCACCCAGACTCTTGCCCGCCTTCACACCAACGGGATCCGGCTGGATACAGAATTGGCTGAGAAACATCGGCAGACTCTCACCCGGAGGATGAAGCGATACAAAACCCTGATAATGGATTCTGAGGAAGTATCCAAGTGGAAAAGAAAGAGTGAATTCAATCCCAACAGTGAGCCCAATTTGTCCGAACTGCTGTACAATATCTTGGGGTACAAAGGGAGAAAAGGGGTTGATGGGGAGGAGATAAAGAAGGTGGATGAGGTTACATTGGAAAGCTTCAATTCAAACTTCTGTGACCATCTCATTAAATACAGAAAGAACAAAAAACTCAGGGACACTTATTTGAACGGATTTTATAAAGAGGAAGTGGACTACATAGTACACCCCTTTTTCAAACTGAATAATGTGGACACCTTCCGGAGCTCCTCCGATTCCCCCAATTTTCAGAACGTGCCCAAACGCAGTGCTGAAGGACAGTACATCACCAGATCCATTCTGAAGCCTTCCCCCGGGAACAGGCTGGTGGAATATGACTACAAGGCCCTGGAAGTAACAATTGCTGGATGTGTGTTCCAGGATCCGGCTTGGTTGGAATACTGCCGGGACCTGTCCAAGGACATGCACCGGGACACCGCAATGGAAATCCTGTACTACACCAAAGAGGAGTGGGACGCCCTCCCCAAGAAGATTTCCAAGGCAGCCAGACAAGCTGCCAAAAATGGATATGTGTTTCCCTCCATTTACGGATCTTCAGGAAGGAAAGCAGCTGTTGGGATGTGGTTGCAACTTCCTGAAGAAGTGAAGGAGCATCTCAAAAAAGTACGCAACAGAAGCTGGCCCAAGGGGATCCGAACCTTCAAAGAATTTGAAGCCAGGATGATTGAATTTGATCAGGAATATTGGGGCAGGCGGTTTCCTGTATATGGTAAGAAAAGATTAAGATTGTATGACCAATATGAGCGAAAAGGCTTTATTGATCAGGTGACTGGTTTCCGGTGCTACGGGCCGATGGATTTTACTCAGGTGGTAAACTATCCTGTTCAGGGTCCGGCCTCTCACGTGAAGCTGTGGGCCCTGCACTGTATTGAAAAAGAGCTCCGGGAGCGGAACATGAAGAGCAAGCCCATCGCTGAGGTTCATGACTCTATGTTATTTGACGTGGTCCCTGGGGAAGAAAAAGCATTGGATGAGATGGTACATCGGTTGGGATCCAAAAATATTGAAGAACAGTGGGATTGGGTCATTGCCCCTCTCATCCTTGAGAAAGAACGTTCTGCTGTAAATGGTAGTTGGCATGAAATGGAAGATTGTGGCTATCTGAAGAAAGCCGCATGAAAGCAAGTTTGGCATATATCTATAGGAGGAAAATGTGGAAAAAAAGAAAGAGGAGATGACCCCTGCTATGAAATTAGCGGTTAAGATCATAACAGGGAGTCTGTTGATTGCTGGAATATTTCTGGCATTGGCTGGGGTAGTAGCTGCCGGAGGGCTGTTAGTCAAAACTATTTACAAATTGGGGGCACTATGAGTTTATATAGAAAATATAGACCTCAAACCTTTGATGAAATTATCGGAAATAAAGCTGAAGTGGAAGCCCTTCAGTCCAAACTGGCTTCTTCCTCCCGCCCCCAATCTTTCCTGATACAAGGACCGTCCGGTTGTGGCAAAACCACGCTGGCACGAATTGCTGCCCGTGAACTGGGAGGGGATGATTTGAGCATCCAGGAGATTAACACTGCGGACAACAGGGGAATTGATACCGCCAGGGAAGTGATTACCAGAATGGCTTACCGCTCCCCCACCAATGCCCCTAAGGTATACATTATTGATGAGGTACATAAGACTACCAAGGACTGGCAGAATGCTATGTTGAAGCCCCTGGAGGATACCCCTTCCAATGTATACTTTTTTCTGTGTACCACGGATCCTGAAATGCTTCTGAAAACAATCAAAACCCGGTGCACCACTATTACAGTCAATGCTCTCAAATCGGAAGACATGACCCGGCTTATCAGGAAAGTATGCCTGAAGGAAAAGTTGCGCATTCCCTCGGAGATTGTTGAAGAGATTGTGGAAATCAGCGAAGGCAGTCCCCGTCAGGCCTTGGTAAATCTGGAAAAGGTTTCTGAGTTGGAGCCGGAGGAAATGTTAAAAGCCCTCCAAGCAGGGGAAGAAACAGAAAAAAAGATTGGGGACCTGATCAATGCCATAAAAAAAGGCCCTTGGAAATCAGTTGCCATCTGTTTAAAATCTTTGGGAGAGGAGATGGATCAGGAGAGTATCAGAAGAGCAGTGATTGGTTATTGTAACGCAGTACTGCTCAACGGCAACAAGGATCCTTCCTGGGCGGTGATTTTGGAAAACTTTGCAGAGCCCTATTGGGGAGCAACAGGGGCCAATGCCACACTGGTTTCATACCAGTCATATACTGAATTGAAAAGATAAAAGTAGGCAGATTTTGCCTATAATAAGATAGGAGGACCTTGAATGAAAGAAAGGGATTTGAGAGAAGACATGCGGATGAAAGAAAGGGATTTGAGAGAAGACATGCGGATTAACCGCTATGCTTTGGAAGAGGAGGCTGCTGAACATGCCAGTATATATCACTATTGGGCAGACAAACTGGCGGAGGCTAAGTCAGCAAAAGACCAGGCTCAGGCTCAGTACAATTTTGTCAAGTCAGAAGTGGAGTTGGAATACAGGAGAGAAGGCCGATTGCCCGGAGACGTAAAAATTACTGAGGCTTCTATTTCTTCTGAAGTCACTGTCCACAAAAGAGTGATGAAAGCGGAGGATGAGCTGAATCAGGCAAAAAAGGATGTGTACCACTTGGAAGCTGCAGTCAACAGCATGGAAAACCGCAAGCGAGAAATTGATAATCTGGTCACTCTCTATGTACGTGGTTATTACAATGGAAATCACAACAACGGAGATCAGATGAACTCCGATGATATGAATGCGGCCTTGAACAAACGCAATAAGGAGGATTGACATGGCCAAGAAAATAAGAAGGAAAGTCAGTAACGGAGCCTACAAAGACCAGAAAGAAAACACTGCCAAATCGGGATTCCGGGGAAGGAAGGCTGTGGATTTCAGTAAACTGGATCAGGAACCTGAGTTTTTTACCCCCACTTTGGAATGGAACCGGATCAATATCATTCCATTTGAACTGAAAAGCAAGCTCCATCCCTCTGTCCACAGAGGCAACTGTGAGATAGGAGAATTGGCTTATGTACTGGAAGTCTCCATTCACAAAGGTATTGGGCCTAAATATGATGATATCCTGTGCCCCAAAAAGAATTATGGCAAACACTGCCCCATCTGTGAAGAAATTTCTGAACTGTACAAACAGGGTAAGGAAAAAGAAGCCAAGCAGCTTCAAACTTCTGCCCGAGTGTTTTACAATGTGGTTCCTGTCCGGGGAGAACACAAAGGCAAGTTAATGGTCATGGAATCTTCTGCTTACCTGTTTGAAAAGAATCTGGTCAAGATGGCTCATGCCTGTGAGGATGGAGAAGATATTGTCCATTTTGCAGACATTGACGATGGTACCGTGGTAAGATTTTATGCCGATGAGGTGGAAAAAACTATCAATGGGAAAAAAGTTAAATACCTGGAGTTTGACAACTTCACTTTCCCTGAGCGGAAGGAAGAATTGTTGGATGAATGGGTGAATGAAGCTATTTCCTTTGATGAAATTCTTGTCCTTCTTTCTGCCTCTGAAATTGAAAAAATCCTATTTGAGGGCGGAGAAGAAGAAGAAGACGATGAGGAAGAGGAAAAAACCCCGCGTCGATCTATCAAGAAAAAAAGACAGGACCCGGAGGAAGAAGAAGAAGAAGAGGATAACGATGATGATGAAGAGGATGAAGAGGATGAAGAGGATGAAGAGGATGAAGAGGATGAAGAACCTCCCCGCAGGTCATCCAAAAAAAAGAGATCCCGGCCTGAGCCTGAAGAGGATAACGATGATGAGGAGGAAGAAGAGCCTGTTCCCAAAAAGAAAAAGTCCAAAGACAAATGTCCTTATGGGCATGAATTCGGCAAGGATGCTGACAACTACAAAAGCGATTGCTCTAAATGTCCGGAAGAAATTTGGGATGAATGCGCTGAACTCTCTCAGGAGAATATGTGATGGAGGAATGGATCACCTTCAAAGAGGCTTGGGATCTGACTCAGACTTCTTTACAATTCACCACCACGCGGCAGGCTTTTCATAAACTCCTGAAAAAGAAGGACAAGAAATTCAATTCCAATATGCTCAAAAAAGCTGAGGATGGTTATCATCTGATGGTGAATAAATCCTTACTGCTGGATTGGATTGATTGGAAACTCCATTGGGCCTCAGTCAGTGAATTGTGCACGAAAAAAGAATTTCGGTATGAAAGGGCCATTACTATGGTGCGGATGAGCTCCCTGAAAACAAAGTCAAATCCGTATCCCCTGTCAATCAGGAAGGAAGATGAGCATGAATTTGAACGACTCTATAAGGAATGCATTGATGGCTAAAACCAAAGAAAAAAAGTCTAAGCAGTTGCGTACAGGATGTACCGTGCTAGATCTGACTGTGGGTGGGGAAAAAGACTTTTTGGGATTCCGGGCCGGGAAGATCCACAACATTGTGGGGGACAAGTCTGCTGGTAAATCCTTTCTGGCTAGTGAAATTGTTGCCCGTTCTTATAGTGATTATGGAGAGGGACTTACCTGGAACTATGACGATGCTGAAGAAGGATACACCTTCAACTCAAAGATCCTGTATGGCTTTGAAATGATGAAGGATAAAACACTCAGATCTGAAAAGATTGAGGACCTGGATGTCAATATCAACAGATTTGCCTCAGGATTCGATAATGAGGTTGGGATATACATGCTGGACAGCCTGGACGGGTTAAGCAACAAAGAATTGGAAGAACGATCAGAGAAGCGTAAAAGAGCAGCAGAAGCCGGTCGTGATTTCAAAGAAGGCACCTATGGTACCAAGACAGCCAAATTTTTGTCTCAGGAGTTTTTCAGGACCAAGGCAAGATTGCTCTCTGATACTGATGTGTCTTTATTCTTCATTTCCCAAGTCCGGGAGAACATGGATGGAGGGATGTGTTCCCCCAAGTTCATCAGAGCCGGGGGCAAGGCTCTGGATCATTATTGCCACACGGTCCTCTGGCTGTACCCCGTACGGAAACTGACAAAGGAAGGCAGAGTCATTGGCTGGGTTATTAAAGCGAAGACCGAAAAGAGTAAGACCCCGCGCCCTTACCGGGAATGTCTGTTCTCGATCTATTTTGACTACGGCGTTGATAACATCGGGAGTAATCTCGATTTTCTGTTTGACCTGCGGGGAGATGATTTCAACCTCAAAGCAGCAGCCAACAACATTGTCTGGGATGGTAAAGAGACTGAGAAGCTGTCTACTGTAAAAGCATGGTTGGAAGAACACCACTGGCTGGAAAAGGTCCGTGAATGGAGAAAGAAAGTTGATGGTACCAATCAGCTATCCCTGGATGCTGTCAAACGATGGGTGGAAGGGGATCCCGAAAAGAAAAAAGCATATCAATCCCATTTCGGTAGTCCAGAGTCCCGGGATGAATTGATTGCCCGAATTGAGGAAGATCCCAAATTGGAAAAGGAACTGGAGAGGAGGGTGATTGAAAAATGGGAAACCATAGAGGAAAAGATTGCAACCAAGAGGAAAAGAAAGTACAGCTGAATACTCCCCTCATGAAAGAACTGGGAATCAATAGCAACAAGCTGATCAAAAGCTGGGCTGTTTTTATCTTAGAGAAAAACAAGAACGGAGAAGCAAAAGCCTTAAGAAAAATGGAGAATATGATGGGCACAGCAGTACTTGATTATTTCTCCATTTTGGGACTGGCGGCAGTGACTGAGGAAATGATGAAAATGAATATGGATGATCTTCCGTACAAAGGGGAAATGAAATGATATGACTGTAATGACTTGTGAAAATTGTGGAAAGAAATTTGTTCGGTATGACAAGCGTTCAAATCATACGTTTTGTTCCAGAAAATGTTATAATATATGGAAAGTTGGGTCAAACAATTCCAATTGGCAGGGCGGTGATGTTCAATTTATTTGTGAATGGTGTGGCAAAAAGTTTGGGGTTCGTCGGGATCGTATAACAAGCCAATCCGGTAAGTTTTGTTCGGTGAAGTGTTTCAAATATTGGAGTAAATCAATTGCAATGCCTGAACGGCAACGAATGTTATCTAAAATGTCTTTGAAGAATATGACATATTGGTTGCGGAAAGGGGTACAAACAACTATTGATTGGCAGTTCAGATATGGATATACCCCAGAACAGTTTAGGAATCATATAGAATCTCAATGGCGTGATGGGATGTCTTGGGATAATTATGGGGATGTGTGGCAAATAGATCACATCAAAGCTATTCAATTTTTTAATTTTACTTCATATAAAGATTCTGATTTTAAGGAGTGTTTTGCTTTGGAAAATCTTCAACCTTTATTTTCAGAAGAGAATCTTATGAAGGGCAGGAAGGACAAAAATGATATATTTTGGCGGGGATAATGGCTCAACCGGAAATTATGGGGTCATCTATTCTGATGGATGGGCTGAGTATCGATCATATCCAGTAAAGCGTGTGCAGGACTACACGAAAAAAAAACAGGAAGTCACTCGTCTTGATGCGGAGGAATGGATGCTTGAGCTTCGGGACATTGTGGGACGTCAGCCACAGGATCAGATTCGTATATTTTTGGAACGACCATTCGTTAATTATCATGGGTATGCCATCAAAACGTCTTTAAATGCTGTCCGATTTTTTGAGGCACAATTGGTAGTTATCGAACTCCTCGGGATTTCTTATGATATCATAGATTCACGTATGTGGCAAAAGGAACTTCTACCAGCGGGAACGAAGGGACCAGAACTCAAGAAAAAGTCACTGGATATTGGAATAAGATTATTCCCGCAATTGAAAGAAACCATCAGAAAGATGAAAGACGCGGACGGCCTTCTCATAGCAGAGTGGGCAAGGAGGCATAATCTATGAGTGAACAGAAAAAGAGACTGTACAGGATTTTTTACAAAAAGCAGGGAGATCCTGCCACTGAGAAATCCTCCAGTTATGAGGAGTTGTCTGCCAGAAATTTTCTGGAGGCATATAATAAAGCTGCGGGACCCGCTAAGAAAAAGCGTGAACGGGTAGTCATGGTTGCGGAGATTGGGTGATAATAAAAACTTTTGAGGAATAATTGTATAATTTCTTATAGGACATAGATTTACATAGATTTTTTTGGTCTTGTTAATTTGTTTCTCTATAAGGAATTATCCAATGAAGGTTGTTTTAAGTGCCTAGAATAAACTATACTGTAAGATAGCCTAAGCGATTTCAAATAATTGATTCTAGCGACCTTCTAATTTTATATATAGTAAGGAGTTATGAAAAATTGAAGATTGCGAAGTTAAGCAAAATTTCCGGAACTCATAACTCTATACTATATAAGGATTTAAAAATTAGGGATTTTCCAGATAACTGGGAATATAAACCGGTGTTAGAGAAAAGGGAGATGTGATGATCAAATCAATTCAACTAAATAACCTTCAATCCCATGAGAATACCTCATTAGATCTTCATCCTGGAATAAATGCAATCAGGGGTGAATCGGATCAAGGCAAAACTGCCATCCTCCGGGGACTGTATTGGGTGATAACAAACCGTCCGGCGGGAAATGTGTTAATCTCACATTGGGCCCGTGATGCCAAAGGGAATGTGGAAACAGAATCTTCAGTGACCTTGGAAGTTGATCGTGGAAAAGTCACCCGTTTCAAAACCAAAGATGAAAACGGATACAAGATTGGGGACAGGGATCTGACAGCCATTGGTATGGATGTGCCTATAGAAGTTCCTGAAACCCTCAATTTCTCTGAATCGGCGGTTCATCGTCAGATGGATGGTCCTTTTTTGCTTTCTGATTCCCCGGGGGAAGTTGCCCGTTATCTCAACAAGGTTCTGAAACTGGATATCATAGACAAGACTCTGTCCAATGTAGAATCCAGGAAGAGAACCATCAACGCTCAATTGAAAATCAGAGAGTCTGATATCAAAGAGACAGAAGAGCAGCTGGCCTCCTATGATTGGGTGGAAAAAGCCTCTAGGATCCTGGAGCGTATTCTTGCCATGGAAGAGAGAAGGGAAGCCGCGGAGGAGCTCCGGGATGAAATGCTCCACACAGTAAATGTGTATCAGGGCATCTCTGAGGAGTTGGAGCACTATGATCAACTGGATAAAGCACAAAATTTGATACAGGTGATTTATGATCTCATGGAAACACGGTCTCATGTGAAGAATGATCGGCAGGATCTGGCCACGGGTCTTGGGTTCTGGGAGGGTTTGACAGAAGACTATGAACAGTACAAAGACCTGAAAAAGGCTGAGAAAGACGTGACCAATCTGGACCGGCTTCTCACTATGAAGAAAGACTACAAAAATCTCAGGGCTGCTCTATTGGAATCCAGAGCCAATTACGCCCAGTTGAAAATTGACAGAAAAGAATTGGGCAGCCTGATTGAAGAATTATATAATCAGATGCCGGACACCTGCCCGTTATGTGGAGGAGCTCTATGAACAAAAATGATCGGATTGTGAGATGTCCTCTTTGTACTTCTCACTCAGGTAGTTGCTTGTTGACAACCAAGATCCGGAGCCGATGGATTTTCAATTGGTGCCCCAAATGCGGAACCTTTTTCATTGTGATGGAGTTCCCCAGAAGGAAAGTGAAGTTGCCGAGATACTCAGCCCGGTTTGAAGGAGGTCTGAAATGAGAACACTGGTATCTGGTGATTTTCATCTCAGGTTGGACAAGCCTCCTTTGAGACCAGCTGAAGAGGACTGGATGGAGCTCCAAAAGTACTCATTGTTGGCCCTGACCTGTGAGATGGAGGATGATCCTGAATTGGATTTGATTATTGTAGGGGACATTCTCCACCGATCCCGTCCGGCTTTTGAGGTTATACATCTATTCGATGATATATTTGATTCATTTAAGAAAGACAGAATGTGCGTTCTGCCTGGCAATCATGACCTGTTGTATCATGACATTAAAAACAAAGACAAGGCCGGATATGGAGGTATTTATAGAAGATATCATCAATTTATTGATGGTCAAATATTTCCAATACTGGATGGGAAGATGCTAATGTTGACTCATCAGTTGACCTTCCCTGATGAAAAATCCAAGCCCACCATGAGTGGAGGAAAGACCGCACAGGAGCTCCTGGATGAGTTCCCTGATGCTCAATGGATACTGGTGGGAGACTATCACAGGGCATTCCATTATGAAAAAGATGGACGGCATGTCATCAATCCCGGGTGTATGACCCGTCAATCCATTGACTTTTTCGATTACACCCCCAGTTATTACATCATTGATTGGGATACTGGAAAAGTGGAGCGCAAACCCTTTCCTGACTCCTTTCCTCTGGATATGTCCTTCATACAGGATTCCAGGGAACGGGATCAGCGTCTGGGATCCTTTGTGGAAACAGTCAAAGGTGGGAAAGGAATTGAAGGATTGGATTTTGAGGGAAATCTCAAAACCCTGGCAAATAACAAAGAGGTGCCGGAGGAAGTCCGGGAGCTCATGAACACTGTTCTGGAGGAAGTACGATGACAGTTGAAGAGTTTAAGGATTTGAAAGACCGGCTGGCCCGGGCTCAGGAAAGGAAATCCAACATCAAAGGACGGCTACAGCAGATTGAGAAAGACTGGAAAGAGAAATACCAGCTCAACACTGTTGTGGAGGTGAATACCAAAATAAAGGAACTGGAAGAATTAGAGGCAGATCTGGATGAAAAGATCAAAGCTGCACAGGAGAGGGTTGAAGCATGCTTACCACAAGACTGAAGGAAATCCAACAGCAGATAGGGGATGGAGCCTACCGCAAGAAATCTCTGGAGGAGCAAATGGAGCTCCACAAAGATCAGCTAGGTAAACTTCAGCAACAGTCTGAGACGGTCCTGATGCTTCAGGCTCTGGTACAGCAAGCTGCTCAGGAAACCCAGAACCGGATCCGCATGAGAATTACTGATATTGTTCAAAGTGCCCTGGAAGGATCCTTTGGGGATGAATATGATTTTTATCTGGAGTTTGAACCCAAGAGAGGAAAGACAGAGGCACAATTGTTTCTGAAAGATGAATATGGCAATGAAGTCTCCCCTCTGGATGCCAACGGCGGGGGGTTGGTGGACATCATCTCTTTTGCCCTCCGGATCGCAATATGGAGTATCGACCATCAGGTGAATGGGAGAGATTCTGTGATCATTCTGGATGAACCTTTTAAGTTCCTCTCAGCCGGGATCCGGCCCTTGGGAGCGGAGATGCTCAGAAAGCTCAGTGAGGAGTTGCAGCTGCAGGTCCTGATGGTGACTCATGAGGATACCCTGATGGAGATTTCTGACAAGGTATTTCTGGTGACCAAAGATGGCAGGACCAAGAGGAGCTCTGTGGAGGTAATGGAATGAGCAAAAGGGTGGGAGCAACATTATCAGACAGAGACAATGCTTGGTTGGAGTATAGTGCCCAGCGGGATCGTGTGAGAAAATCCACCTACATTCGCAAAGCCATACTGGAAAAGATCAACAAAAAGGTCAACCGGGAAACACAGGAAAATGAATGGCCTCTTGGGTATCCTAATCCCAGCGAGAACGCTTAGGAAGGCAATGGTCTTGAACAAAATGATTAGGGATATAAGAATCCCCCTAGCAAGCCATTCTCTAACAGGGAAATCACCATAGAAAGGAAAAAGGAGTATAGTCATGGGAAATGATCAACAGGCTAATAATAAAAAAGATAGGGAATTCCGTACAGACCCCATATCAAAAGAAGAAGATGGGAAAAGAAGAAATGAAGGATCAAATGAAAAAGAGCAGACTTCTTCTGGCAGAAAGTACCGAATTGATGAATATATTGAACGATTAAGGTAATTCCCATTTAACTACTTAACGGATTTTAAGTACTTTTTTCCAAATTCTTCATATTTCGTAATCTTTTTTTCTAATGGGGGTAGATATTCCTTTCATTCAGGAGTATAATTATAGTATAAGACAAGGGGAAACCCGAAGGAGTGAGGAATGAAGATTAAGAATAGGAACGGAAATATCGTTTTTCAGATTTGTGTTGAGAAATCTTTTACCTTTCGGCCCATGGAAGCAAGATCTGAAACAGGAGAAGGATTTCTTGTTGTGTCGTTAGGCTGGTTTCGGCTTTATTTTCCACACATAGAGTATAGAGTGTCTAACGACGACCTGTGGTTTTACTGTTAATGTTATCGAAACCGGCCTTGTGCCGGTCTGCCGGAGATAGCCTCCCGGCACTGATGAGATAGGCTGGGGGAAACCCGAAGGAGTGGGGAATGAAATGGTGGCCGATTATTTTGGGGATTTTTATGGGGACTTTAATTGCTCAGATATTGTGGCATTATGTTTTAGAGCCCATGCTTTTCCAATGACAAAGCAATCCCCCGGAGAGAATCATCCGGTCCATTGCCGGCGGGGGATGTATCCTGCATAGCAGGAAAAATTAAATTGTAAGGAGACATTTATGAAGACAACTGTAAATGGAAAAAGATACGATTCGGAAAAATGTGAGGTTCTCGGAGAAATTGACCATTATAATAATGGTCTTTATTCAGGGACAAAATATTTACTCAGGGCATCAGACGGAATGCTACTTGTGCATAGTGATGCCAACGGCAACGATCTATTTTTTACAAATGACTTTTCGGAGTTTGAGCGTTATACTTTTGGAGGCTACGACCTACTCAATGATTACGAGATGACGGATGAGCAGGAGGAGCTGGCGATCAAATATGGGATAGTGAAAGCTGTTATATGATTTGGTGACGGGTCCCCGGGGCAACCGGGGATTAAACTACAATTCCGGTCCGAAGTCCGGAAGATTGAAACGTTAAGTGCTTTGTTATCTTTTGCGGCTTCTTTTTGAGGTTTGCCCGGATAAAAAAACAGCCTTTATTTATGCTGAAAATCTCGGCGGGGCCGGAAGGAAGGAGGCAATCAATGAATGATTATTCTGACAGAATCGGCGAGCTGGTAAGGGGGATAGATAATGATGGTGTTGAGGGTTATGGTATTTATCGGGGAATAGAGAATGATCAATACAAGGTTGTGTATCTTTTAAGTTCAGACAAAAAACAGGAGAAATACGAATTATTTGACGACATTGAATTCCTCATCCCCTCCGTCTTCCGGCATTATGGGAAGCGGGTTTACGTGAAAAATACAGGCAGCGGTTGTGAAAGAGTCCAGACAATAATCGCGGTTTCTGAAGATGGGTCATGTTTGGCGGTTGATGATATTGAACGATTTGAGCGGGGATGTAAATGTGTTCTTTATGATAATTACAAACTTATCTCCGATACTACAATAATAACCATTGACGGAAAAGACCATGAAGTAACACTGGAGCAGAAAGAGAAGATAATGGAGGTTATCGAATTTGATGGACTGTTAAAAAGAATTGAAAACGGTGAATTGATATGAACTGGCCCGCACTATGGGCAATGGAGGTTTTGGGTGAGTAGCAAAACAGAATACGCAGAGGACATGGTAAGAAAAGCAATAAGGGAGTTTTTTCTACTATACGGAGATGAGGGAGAATCTTTTGATGACACGGAAACCGATCTTGTTGAAATCATTGTTGAAGAAACAGGTTTTGAAGTAAGCAGATAATAGAGGTTTTGGGATGAGTTGGCATATGAAAAATTGGACAGAGAAAGAGATAATGGCATTGTGGGAGAAAGCAAAATCTGAAAAGCCTTTTAAAATAGACGCACGGTGGGACAAAGAATCAGCCGTGCATCTCATCGATGAAATGGCAGAACTTACTCACGCCATCTTAAAGGCTAATAAATATGGACTTTTCAACTTTCATCCAGAAAGGCCGAATTCGAACAATCTCATCGAACTTGTACATGAAATTTGTGATGTTGAAGAAAAGCTTGATGCCGTAAAAAAGTCTCTGTTGGCTGTGATAGAGCACCGCCATAACTAGAAAAATTGAGGAGGTTTTGGGATGAGTGATGCACTGATTGATCAATTATCAGATAGAGAATACTGTTATTCTGAGTTAAGAAATGTGAGAAGTGTTTTCTCAACAAAACCATACACAGAAGATCAATTTGATGGAATTCAAAAAACTCTAGGGCTTATGTATCTGTATTGCCCGGAAGATTTACAGGATCTTGTTTTATCTCATATGCAAGAAGCGGAAACAAGGTTTTTATATTGTGGATTGAGAAGATAATGGAGGTTTCGGAATGAATATTAAGATTGTCAAATTATCAAAAGAGGCAAACCCACAAAAGGCGTTCCGCCTTCCATTTTGGTTTTGCGGGGCATGGGTTGCACAAATCAGGATTGATCCGGAGAGTGAGAAAGGGAAGTCGATTAAAAGAAAGATTTTAAGACTTTTGGACAGTGATAATATTTTGCCTTTAGATTTTCTGGTTTTGGATCTAGCAATGGAAACCGGCCTTTCATGGCCCCGAATACAAGAGATTTTAACTATACAGGAAAAAGCCATCACTCCTAAGAAATCCAAGATTTTAAAGCGCGTTAAGGAGTAAATGATATGTGTAAATGTCAGAGATGTGGTAAATACTATAAAGTAGATATTTCTGTTCCGGATGATATATGGTCAAAGATTACCCCATTGAAAAATACTGCTGGTGGTGGTTTGCTCTGTGGCTCTTGTATTATGGAAGAGATTGAGGCTTTGGGTAAATATGATATTTATGAGTTAACAAAAAATATAGACTATCATACAGGATACAAAATTGGATATGATAAAGGAAGGCATGATGGATATGAACAAAAAAAAGAAGATTTGAAATGGATAACCCCTGCCCGTTACAAAGAGATAACCGGGAAGGACTGGCCGGAGGACGGGCCTGTTTGGGAAAGGGATTGTGATGATTTTACAGATGACCCGTGGAGAATGTGTGCATACTGGTTGGCAAAAATGCAGTACTCTGATCATATAGTCATCGCCAATGAATATGGCATTCCCCCTGTTGATTTTATCCCGGAGGAAACAAAATGACAGTTGATGACTTAATAACAAGATTGCTTAATCTCTCTGCAAATAATAGGAGAAAGCAAATAACCATTGTATGCCCTAACGGCTTGAGAGTTTCGCCAAAAATAAAAATGGTAAGAAAAGACCCATATGATTTTACGTTAGACACTGATGAAATTGTTTTAACGTGGGATTGAATGGAGGAAACAAAATGAGTAAAAAAACAGGCAGCAATGCATATCCATGTTTATCTTATGACCAATGGGAGAAATTTGGAAATATATTGTACAGAAGAAATGTTAGATGGGCGTTATTGCTGAGAATCAAACAACGGGAGAAAGAATAATGGAAGAGCTAAAACTAACTATTCAAAACTCTGTTCACTTCATTTCTGTTAACAAAAAGTGTCACCGGGTAACAACAAAAGAAGAAATAATCAACAGTCTTCTTTCTTTCGATAAGCGCGAACCGGATAAAACAAATTCATTATGGGAAAAAAATGGCCATATGGTTATTTGATAATGATGAAATAAGGACAACCGGATTTGACGAATATTGGAAAAGTAGGTTCAACACCCGATCAGGAGAGAAAGAATGACACAAGAGCAGGAAGATAGGTTTTTCAAAAAGATCAAAGTTGATTTCAGAAGCCGGATTTCTGGTGGAATATGCAATTTGGCACCAGTCTACAATGAAGATGAACTGAAGAAAATTGAAAGTGAATACAAAAAAATGTTTCTGGTTTTGGTTGAAGTCCTATATCGCCAAAATGGAATATATTGGATTTTTGCAGAAGATGAAGCAGCCATAGAATCCGCTTCCGGCCTCCCATGGCCAGAGGTTAAGAAAATATACGAGGAGTGTGTAAATGGACATAAAAAGACTTGATATCCATATCAGCTTTAAAAGTATTTGGCGTGGGTTAAGAGAAATGAAACGGAAACACGGAAAGGTTAATTACGATCTTTCCTTTGGTAGGTTTAAATCATTTTGGTTTCATGCCTGGACACCGGTTTGGCATGAGGGGCGGGGGCCATATATAACAATTGGGTTTTTCTTTGTTCGGTTTATAAGGGGGTATTGAATGAACTTCAAAAAACTGTTTGAGATATGCGGGATAATAGAGAACGATGAAGTCGCAAATGTTACTCTCCGCTATACGTGGTTTGAATCAGACGTTCAGGTTGAAACCCATAAGAGACTCTATACAAAATCTCCGAAACTCTTAAAGGCCTTGATTGAGCAAACAATCTTTATCGAAACGGTTGCAACGTCAGGGGGAAAGGCAAAAAATCCAGAGTATAGTGTCATCAAACTAATCGAATCCGTTTTATCCTCCCCCGAAAAGCCTATAACCTGGGAAGAGATAAAAGAGATTTTGGAGAGTGATTCATGACAGATAAAACACAAGGAGAGAAAATGAAACAGCTAAAGGCATTATTTGAGTTCATCCGGCTTTTGGTTATTTGGGTCTTGATGACAAACAAGAAAACTTTCACAGAAAAATAATCAGAATAATTCCTCCGATGATAAATAATGCTTCAACTATTGCCGTTGTCCGCCATCGTCGATCAACCTGATCATTCGGCTCCGGAGTAGCGTTCAAAATATTCTTCAATTCTGTTTCGATTCTCATTGCTTCTGCTTCTGAGATCCCGAATTTCTCTATCAAGAAAGCGGTTATCTCTCCGGAGATGTTCAATAATTCTTCCAGATTCATCAAGGTTGTCTCTGAGCTGTTCAGCAAGTCCTCTATATTCTGATAATTCTCTTCGGATAATTCCAAATTGTTGTACACAAACTTCAAGACCTCCTCTGCATTCTCGCACCTGATTTTCCAGTACTCTGCACTTCCTGTGCTGGGGGAAGTATCCTGCGCAAAAACCGAAACCGAAACAGACAAGAACAATACCAACAAAAATACCAATTTTCCATTTGACATTCATTTTTCCTCCCTATCAAGTTCCGGATTATATTTCCATGTCCGGAAAAAATCCAGAGCAATATTGCATCCATGATATACAGCACATATCCCGGTTATCAGGACCCCGGTTGATATGCAAAGATTTATGAATTCCTGAATTGGCTGATCAGAAAGAATCATTACTATTCCAGCCCATGCCAAAATCAAAATAAGCAAAATAATATTCAGGATCGTAAATTTTACTTTTGTGTTTCGCATAATTTTTTTATCCTCTTCACAGCATCATTTTTATTTTCAATCCGGACCGTAGAAAAAATATGAATCACGATCATCATAAATCCCACCAAGCCGATAACAACAGCTATAAGATTGAACCAATTCAAAAACGTCTCTGCCGGATTTTCTCCGGTCATTAACAAAGAAATAATCTTATCCAATTTTCTTCCGATATAAAGCACCGCACTTTCGAATCTCATATGTTCATCCTTTTGCCTGGACGATATAAGCCAGGAATGTGCCTTGATATTTTCTTTTGTTGGCACATTTGATGATGCGCCGGAATTCGGGGATGTCCATTTCCACTCCATACCCACTGGACCCAGGAGCATAATTTGTTTTATGATTACCCAAGGGGTCGTTAATCAAAATCAGATCCTTTCCTACATTCCCTACATTGACAAAATGCCCATCCGTCCGCGGGAACTTTCCGGATACCCCAACCCCTTCCCCTCCGGATAGGTGATCCGCAATCCGGTCCAGCGTAATAGTCCATTCAATCCGGACAATGTCCAGTCCAATAAAATCATTGGCAATATCTCGTAAAGTTTGCCAGACTTCCGCTGGATAGTCGTAATAAGCCGGGCCCAATCGGTCTGACGCATCCTTTCTGTATTTTTCCTGAAGTGAGAAATGGGTCATGGCATCTTCCGGCTGAGTGAATTTGTTCTTTGATTCCCGATTCCACCGGTTCATCGCCTCCCACACCTCATCACGCCATCCAGCCTCAAAAAAGTTCATGATCATGTGGGTGGTATTACAGGAGATAGCCTCCCGCAATTCATTGCCGATCTGGCGACGATAGAAAACTCTTTCCAGATAATTTTCCATATCAAATAACCTCCTGAATATATATGTGATTTTTCCGGAACCGGAACCATTTGTATGGAGATTTATACACACAAGCGCTTTTGGCTTTGCCCCGGAAAAAGGGCCATTTTGGTACAATGTCTTTTTCAATGCAATGAATCTGTTTTGGGAAGGAAACCACGGCTTTGTATGGAGCAATAAAAAAGAAATCAAGCTGTGAATCTTTGTATCCACATTTTTTCATATCGATATAAAGCAATTCAGCTAAAGCTGCTCCCTGAGAAAAGAAAGACCCTGTTACTTTCTGATTTTCTCCTATGAGCCCAACGATTGTTGACCGGATCTTTTTGTAAAGCCAAAGTGTCGGAGCATGAACCTTGTGTCCTTTCCATTTTTTGTAGATAGGAATTAAAGCAATGAAAAATTCAATAAAATCATTTGCGCCGTGAATTCCAATATAAACAGAATCGGCTCTTTGTTTATACGCAATCTCAACGGTTCCCTTTTTCCCGATCATAATTTTTCTGAACCATGGATCAAACGCCAGAAGTTTATCTTCTCTTGTCATTTTAAACCCCTTATCGACTCTTTGATATTTTTCGTGTTTTCCTCAACACGGCCAAGCATCACCTTGATGTCTGTAACGTCGTCGTTTATCCTGCGAATTGAAGAAAAAGCATTATCCACATCATTTGCTAAATCAGACACTCGCTGCTCTGTCTTTCCAGACCTTCTCACAACAGGAACCATAAATGCAAGCGCCGCTATCGTGACGCTTCCCAGACCAATTGCTATACCCCAATTCATACGAGCCCCCAAATTAAATATCCCATCCATCTGTTCCGCAAACATTTCCGCCATATAATCTTCCGACATTGAGTGATGATAATGCAGATCCAACGGTTATGAGTCCACTGTTAGCATAAACATCATAAGTGTTTCCGCTGAAGGTAGTTGAATTATCAATGTGAGTTTCTCCCCCAAAAGAGTCAATTCCTCTGTAAAAATCACTTACATGACAATCATTAAAATAGAGGGTCCCTAGATAATTTCTTATTTTCCCGTAAGGTCCTCCAGAACTTGTTCCTTTCAAAACACAAAAAGCAACATCCCCGAAAGAGCGTTGGAAATCTAAAACAATATCCAAATTTCCTGTTAAATTTGATTGATTAGATATACCAAGACCTTTGACTGAAAAAGCAACGCAAGCACTGAAAAGTATGTTATATTTCGACACCCCCCCAGAAATATTTCTTGTTTTTGAGGTGCCATATACTAAATCACCAGGAGTATCGGTTTTCAACACCACTGCATATGGAAAGTTTTTTATTATAATATCTCTGGTTAGTATTCTATCGGCAGAAATAGAAAATGTTATGCTACTATTAGAAGAAACTCTTGAAATTCCATCGATAACATCTTGCCATTCATCATCAGACATTCCACTTCCAACATCAATCGTGAGATTAGATTTCAGCGGCGGCTGATAATAATGCCACTCAGAATTGACATAAATCAATTTAACAAAATCGTCAGCCGGAACAACGACCAAGTTAGATCCGAAAGAAATGGTGTGATAAACAGAATCAGTATTCACATACATTCTCTGCATACCTTCATACTGATCAGAGATTGTTATGTCAGTAGAAAACTCATGAATGGAAGCACCCAGCCGTTCCTTTACATTTTCCCAACTAATCTTCCGGTCCACATTGGTTATAGGGGCCCCATTAGGATCCACCACATATGCCCACCAATCATCTTCCGGAGCAACAGCCTCAACAAAGTCAACAATTCTTGCCATATCATTTTCCTCCTATGGATTAGCCGCTTCGATGAAATCACCGGCGGCATCTTCTAATTCTTCTCCCGCAGCATCCACAATGGAGTAGATGTCTATGCGATAACACGTAATTGGATAATTATCAGCATCAACAATGAAATCACTGTCTTCAGCCAACGTCTCCTCATGATCCATGATATAACATCGGTCATCATCCAGCAGGAACCCGAATACCCCAGCGGGGCAAAGCTGAGTAAGAATATCCTGAGTCACAGTGCCGTCTGCAATCAGTACAAACCCAGCGGGGTATGCCGGGATATAGTCAACTGAGGTTGCCCCATATGCGAATTTCAGTACATTGATTATTTCATCCACGGTTCCCGAAACTCTCAAGCTCCATTTGATCTCTATAGCATCCCGGTAATCTTCATCCGACAATCCTTCCCGACGAAGATTGAAAATCTTTCCGATGACATCCAGTTGAACGCCCTCCGCGGTGTCCAAAAAGAACAGATCCCGGACCTCAAATATAGCCTGCTCCAGTTCATTGGCCTGGAGTCCCTGAGCTTCCAGAACAGCCATAAGATTAGAAGATTCTTTGTATTGCTGAATCAGGAGATTGAAAGCAATCTGAGGATAATCTGTTTCCTGCATCATTTCCGGCATTATGCTACTCCTGGGGTCCAGACACTATCACCACCCGTTCCAGCTACAAAAAGACCATTCCCATAAGTCAGGGAATACACACTCCCATCCAGGGTTTGACGCTCTACCCACGTAATTCCATCGGAGGAAGTCCAGACAGAGTTTCCAGTTAGGGTGCCAGCTACAAAAAGACCATTCCCATAAGTCAGGGAATACACACTCCCATCCAGGGTTTGACGCTCTACCCACGTAATTCCATCGGAGGAAGTCCAGACACTATCATCTTCCGTTCCAGCTACAAAAAGACCATTCCCATAAATCAGGGAATACACATTCCCATCCAGGGTTTGACGCTCTACCCACGTAATTCCATCGGAGGAAGTCCAGACAGAGTTTCCAGTTAGGGTGCCAGCTACAAAAAGACCATTCCCATAAGTCAGTGAACGCACATTCCCATCCAGGGTTTGACGCTCTACCCACGTAATTCCATCGGAGGAAGTCCAGACACTATCACCACCCGTTCCAGCTACAAAAAGACCATTCCCATAAGTCAGGGAATACACACTCCCATCCAGGGTTTGACGCTCTACCCACGTAATTCCATCGGAGGAAGTCCAGACACTATTATCAACCGTTCCAGCTACAAAAAGACCATTCCCATAAGTCAGTGAACGCACATTCCCATCCAGGGTTTGACGCTCTACCCACGTAATTCCATCGGAGGAAGTCCAGACACTATCATCTTCCGTTCCAGCTACAAAAAGACCATTCCCATAAATCAGGGAATACACATTCCCATCCAGGGT
>JASFHE010000005.1:0-36305 GCA_050123415.1 Desulfobacteraceae bacterium
CGGATTTAATTATGTCATTTCCCTTTACTAATGTTGAATATATTAATATCTGCGACCCTGCGACCCTTGAGGATATCGATATGCTCAAAAAAAAGAGTCTCCTGGCAATGGCCGTGAAAGTAGGCAGTACGAGATTGATTGATAACTGCTTGATAAATGTAAACAGCAACGATGATTAATTTATGTGTATTTAATATATTCGAAAGGAGCAACAGATGAAAAAGTCAAATTTTCTATTTACATCGGAGTCCGTTACAGAAGGGCATCCTGACAAGGTAGCCGATCAGATTTCGGACAATATTCTTGATAAGATTTTAGAGCAGGATAAATATTCAAGGGTAGCCTGTGAGACCCTGGTAACAACGGGAATGGCAATGATTGCAGGTGAAATAACCACAAACGCATATGTTGATATGCCGGAAGTTGTAAGGGATACCATAAAGAGCATAGGATATACAAATTCCGCCATGGGTTTTGATTATGAAACCTGCGCGGTTTTATCTTCCATTGATAAACAGAGTGCTGATATTGCGGTGGGTGTTGATGAAGGTGCCGGTATGTTCAAGGATCAGGGTGCGGGAGACCAGGGACTAATGTTTGGTTTTGCCTGCAAAGATACGGATACCCTCATGCCTATGCCTATTTATCTTGCTCATGGCCTCACAGCAAGACTTACCCATGTGCGTAAGTCAGGAAAGCTTCCGTGGTTGAGACCTGACGGTAAAACCCAGGTGACGGTCCAGTATATTGATGGAAAGCCTTCAACTGTTCATACGGTAGTAGTTGCTGCCCAGCATAATCCTGAAGTCGATTATGATACATTGAGGGAAGCGATCATTGAGGAAGTAATTAAAAAGGTTATTCCTGCTGAAATGCTTACCAAGGACACCCAGTTTTTTATTAACACAACAGGCAGATTCGTGATCGGCGGACCAATGGGTGACTGCGGCCTTACAGGCAGGAAAATAATAATGGATACATATGGCGGCTTCGGATACCATGGTGGCGGTGCCTTTTCAGGGAAAGATCCGTCCAAGGTTGACAGAAGCGCCTCTTATATGTGTCGTTATATTGCAAAAAATATCGTTGCTGCCGGGTTAGCTGAAAAGTGCGAGATACAGGTTGCCTACACAATAGGCAGGCCCGACCCTGTATCAGTTCTGGTTGGTGCTTACAGTACAGGTGTTGTACCAAGCGCTGAGTTGACAAAGATAGTCAAAAAAGAGTTTGATTTAAGGCCTGCTGCCATCATAGAAAAGCTTGATCTTCTGCGTCCAATATATCGCAAGACAAGTAACTACGGACATTTTGGAAGAGAGTTACCTGAACTTAGCTGGGAAAAAACTGATATGGTTAATACCCTTAAAAAGGCAGTAAAATAAAGCCTGAACCGCGAAGACGCGAAGAAAAATATGTGATTTATTAAAAAAACTTTGTGAAATTAGCGTCTTTGCGGTTCATCTTCACTAAGTCCAAACCGGATTGTTGTGTTTCTATATTCACAATAATAACTCTATGTGAATTTATCTTGTCCTACTGGGTTTATACCAAAAATAGACTTCTATCCTGTAATCTGCAACGCGTGCATCGATATATAGCACTGTGGTTTTATGCAGGGCTGTATATCGATGCAAATATATACTTGACATATTATTTGAAGTCTATATAATCCATATATCAAGATATATAGATATATTGTTATGAATAGTATAAATTATTTCAAAGCACTGGCAGACGAGACAAGAATCAGGTTGTTCAATATCCTTCTCAACCATGAAATGAGTGTGAACGAACTGGTGTCTCTCATGGGTATGGGACAGTCAAGAATATCAAGACACCTTAAAATACTGACTGATTCCGGGCTTCTTGAATGCAGGAGAGACGGGGTTTGGGCCTTTTATTCGGTTTCCAAAAACGGGAAAGAAAAGGAATTTGCCGAAGCTATCCGGTTTCTTTTTCATGATGAATTGGAATTTTTGGAAGATTTAAAAAATGCAGATATTGTCATGAATGACCGCAAAAAGAAATCAAAACAATTTTTTAACAGGATTGCCCATGAATGGGATGACTTACAACAGCAGATTATGGGTAATTTTGACTTAAACAGTGCTATTTTAAAACATGTCGACACCTGTAGCTTTGCAGTCGATATGGGGTGCGGAACCGGTAAATTGCTTAACCATTTAAAGAATCTTGCCGACATTACAATAGGGGTGGATTCCTCACCGGTAATGCTTGAGCAGGCCAGAAAACTCTTTGGCGATGAGAACAGCCATGTAAAATTACGCCTGGGAGAACTTGAGCACCTTCCCATTGGAGATAAAGAAGCGGACTGTGTGATTATTTCCATGGCGCTTCATCATTTATCAACCCCTGAAAAGGCAATTGTCGAGGCTGCCAGAATTTTAAAAAGAAAAGGGAAGTTTGTAATTGCAGAATTTGAGAAGCATCAGGACGAAAACATGAGAGAAAAATACGGGGACCGATGGCTGGGCTTTTCAAAGGAAGAAATAGATACCTTTTTATCTGGCAGCGGATTTGCATTAATTGAGATGGAATCATTTTCAATGAATCAGTCACTGAAACTGAATATTTATAAATCGGAAAAAATATAAATACATTAACATAAAGGAGAAAAAAATGAGTTTTGAAGAACTGGATTTATCATTAAAAAACAAAGTGGCAGATATGTCTCTCGCCGAATTGGGCCATAAGGATATGCAGTTATCCGAAAGGGAAATGCCCGGTCTTATGGCATGCAGGGAAAAATATGGTAAGGAGAAGCCCCTGAAAGGCCTGAAAGTCATGGGAAGTCTTCACATGACTATCCAGACGGCCATGCTGATTGATACACTTGCGGCCCTGGGCGCTGATTTGAGATGGGCGACATGTAATATCTTTTCCACGCAGGATCATGCGGCGGCTGCAATTGCAGATAAAGGTACTGCGTCGGTTTTTGCCTGGAAAGGTGAGACTCTTGAAGAGTTCTGGTGGTGTACTGAAATGGCATTGACCTGGCCCGACGGAAGCGGACCGGACCTTATTGTTGACGATGGAGGGGATGCGACTCTTTTTGTTCACCAGGGTGTAAAGGTGGAAAATGATCCGTCTCTCCTGGAAAAAACATATGATAATCCGGATCTGAAATGTCTTATGGCGCGATTAAAAGCGACCTATGAAAAAGATCCGCAGCACTGGCATAAGATTGCTGAAAAGATAAAAGGTGTATCAGAAGAAACTACTACAGGTGTTCACAGGCTATATCAGCTCGCCAGAGATGGCGAACTGCTTTTCCCTGCTATCAATGTAAATGATTCTGTAACCAAATCAAAATTTGATAACCTGTATGGTTGCAGAGAATCCCTCGCTGACGGAATCAAACGGGCAACAGATATTATGCTTGCTGGAAAAATTGTGGTTGTCTGCGGATATGGAGACGTGGGGAAAGGTTGCGCCGATTCAATGAAAGGATACGGAGCAAGGGTCCTTGTAACGGAAGTTGACCCCATATGCGCGCTTCAGGCATCTATGGAAGGTTATGAAGTGTTGACTATGGAAGAAGTCACAGAAATGGGAGATATTTTTGTGACTGCAACCGGATGTTATAAAGTGATCACCGGGGCTCATATGGAAAAAATGAAGGATGAAGCTATTGTCTGCAACATCGGACATTTTGATAATGAGATTGATATGGCATATCTTGATAAATCGCCTGAATGCACAAAAATAAATATTAAACCGCAGGTGGATAAATGGACACTGAAATCCGGCAGGTCAATAATTGTCCTGGCAGAAGGACGCCTTGTTAACCTCGGATGCGCGACCGGTCATCCCAGTTTTGTCATGAGCAACAGTTTTACAAACCAGACACTGGCCCAGATCGAGCTTGCCGACAAGCCGCATGAGAAAAAGGTGTATACCCTTCCTAAAAGCCTGGATGAAGAAGTTGCAAGGCTGCATCTCGGAAGGCTCGGAGTAAAGCTTACAAAATTAACGCAGGAACAGGCAGATTATCTGGGTGTACCGGTTGAAGGGCCTTATAAACCGGATCATTATAGATATTAATCAGTTTCCGTAATCAGACTCAGTGGTGAATTTGAGAAATATTTATGACTCATGATCCTATAGATGCCGTTATTACCTGGGTAGATGGTGGAGATCCCGGACATGCCGCCAAATTAAATGATTATTTGCAGTCCATTGGCGCAAAACCCAAGGGTGCTGCCAGTAGTGCCCGTTTTCATGATGCGGGAGAAGTTAATTACTGTGTAACATCAATTTTAAAATACGCCCCCTGGATTAGAACTATTTATATAGTGACAGATAATCAACAACCTGAATTCATGAATCGGATTCAGGGAAGCTGTCTGGAATCCAGGATACGTATTGTTGACCACAGTGTTATCTTTGCCGGATATGAACACTATCTGCCCACTTTTAACAGCAATGCTATTCTGGCGTTTCTATGGCGTATCCCCGGATTGTCGGAACAATTCATTTTTTTTAATGATGATTTTTTTCTGCTCAATCCGGTTAAACCGGAAGATTTTTTTTGTGCAGGAAAACCGGTGCTTCGCGGAAAGTGGTATTTGATGCAGGAATATTTACCGCACAAGTGGCTGCGGAATAAAATATCTTCCCTCATGGGAGTTAAAAAACAGAATACGCGGCTGCCGGGCCACAGGATCAGTCAGGAAATTGCCGCAGGCTGGGCCGGGTTTAAGGTGCGCTATTTTCGTTTACCCCATGTGCCTCATGCCTGGCGGATTTCTACCTTTGCCAATTTCTATGGGGCCAATCCTCATGTGCTTCAAATCAATATAGAAACAAAGTTAAGATCCCGTAATCAGTATATTGTTGAAGCACTGGCCGCTCATCTGGAAATTAAAGCCAATACAGCGGTCTTTGATAAGGTAATCCGTAATGTGCAATTAAAACCAGGCGAGCAATCCTGCCGGCGCATCAAGGCGAAGTTAAAAAAAGCGGATAACGATCCTCAGGTTTTATTTGCCTGCGTCCAGAGTATAGAGACAGCTTCAGAGAAAAAACAGGAAATGATTTTTTCCTGGCTGGATAAAAGAATCGGTTCTCCGGATGCTCTGAAGTTTTAGTTCTTTATCTGATTCCCATACTCCGGTACGCTTTCATTTAACCTGTAATTAAAGGTTATCTGCGTGCGTAATCCTGGTATGATTTTTCTTCCACCAGGTCTGATCCCACCCCGATGTTGATCTCTTTTTTTATCCGGGCCCGGTGATCGTTGTTGAAATATACGGAACGCGCCAGTTCAATGAATTCACTGTCGAATTCCGCTTTGGACTCTTTAAGACGAATATCATCCTCAATGACCCAGAGTTTCTCATTGATCGATTTTAGCTCGGCCCGTTTTTCAGCTACCATATCCGCCCCGGCGTAATCGGACTGTCGCCATACCTTTTCGAGCATATCCAGTTCGGTTTTTACATTGGAAAGTTTTTGAGGATCATCCATCCGTTCTATTTTAATCTCCAGTATGGTGATCTTGTCCATCAACTCACCCGGTGAAATCGGTACATTAATCCGGGACATCTGTAAGCGCTCCTTTATTTGTTATTTTGTTCATCAGTGTATCCAGCATGTCTGTCACCTGTGAAATACTGACCAGGTTCATGACACCCCGGTTTTCTATCTTGGTCCCCCAGGGGATCTGATCAGAAGGCTTTCCAAGGAATTTTCGGGATGCCTGATCATACTGGTTTATACACCATTCAAGACTCTTGTAGGGACCTGATCGCAGCGGATTTGAGGCTGCGTGAAGACCGATCACCGGAGTGTCGGTGATGGCAGCCATGTGCATGGGGCCCGAATCCGGGGTGACCAGAACCGTTGCCCTGCGCAGCAGTTCAATAAACTGCGCGAATGTATCCCTGCCCACAAGGTTTACAGGCTCTGCGATCCGGCACATGCGGGTGATTTCATCCGCCATGCGGTGTTCTGCAGGGGATGATCCGCCGCAGATGATAACCTGCATACCATGCTCCTTAACTGCGTGATCTGCCACTGCAGCATACCCTCTGGCATGCCAGTTACGGCGTTCGTGGCTTGAGCACGGACTGATTATCAGGCCGGGGGTTTCAGACTTTAAAATCTGTTTCGCCAGTTCCTCAGCGCCCGGGACCGGCGGCAGGTACCATTGGTATTCCTTTTCGCGGATGTCGAGGTTTTCCAGAAAGCTTAAAAAACAGTCTGCCACATGCTGTTGCGGTGTGGAAGCGATTCGTTCGTTAATGAACATACCGTGAAAATCCTTTGCACGGGTACGATCATACCCGATTTTCCGTTTTGCCCGTATGATCAGGCCCAGAAGATTGGCGCGCAGCGCGACCTGCATGAGCAGCAGGGCGTCAAAGCATCGGTTTGAGAGTTGTTGCCTGATATGATGATACGCTTTAATCCCTTTTTTCTTGTCGAAAATGACAAACTCAATGCCCGGCAAATGGCTTAAGAGCCTGTGCTCCGCTTTTCCGATCACCCAGGTTACCTTCACTTCAGGCCGGTGGGTCTTCAGGGTATGGATCACCGGGAGCATATGGGTTACATCACCCAATGCTGACAGCCTGACGATGCAAATGGATTTTACCGGGTCAGACACATTACGCCTCAATAGTTAAAATACTTGCCGGTTTATTCATCCTTTATCCCTGAGTGCATTTACCGGGCACTTTCTCAAATATATTATTAAGCATTTCCGGCAGACCATGTTTTTTTATTGCCCTTTTCCAGCGGGCAGAATATTTGTTCAACAATTTCTGCCTGCTGCCATTAAATATACGCGCTTTATGAAAATCTATAATAAATATTTGATCATTATCGGTAACCAGTATATTTCCCGGATGGAGATCCACATGATACAGGCAGGAATCTATCAGGATGGTAATCTGTCTGGCAATTTCATTAAGGAGTTTATCGACTCTGGCTTTATCTTTCAGGCTGACCTCAACAAGGGTTTCGCTGTTTTTTATCTCTTTTAATACAAGCCAGCCCCTGTAAAAAAGAAGGCCTTTTGTTGCAAACGCTACAGGTTCGGGGACATTTACTCCAATCTTCGATGCGTTTAGCAGTTGTTCATACTCTATCCGGTTACATGTCTTACCAACCCTTGCATATGTCCTTTCGATAAACAATCTTATGAAACCACCCCGGGTATTATATTTGATTACAACCGGTCCAAACCCTTCAAGGTCTATTTTTTTTATGGAACCCCTTCCTCCAAGGATTGCGTCGGTTTCAACATTGGGCCTGTCAAATATCCTGGCCAGCGTTTCCTTTTGAGTATGACTCAGTTCTGATAATGATCCAAATGAATATGATTTATATTTTTGACTAATTATCGGAATCATACCGATTTATCCGTTTGTTCCAGTTTGTTTTTGTTTAAAAGAAGTGATTCAACGTACTTTATTGTTTTATCAGTTGCAACAATATTCACAAATACATATTCCTGTGTACATTTCAGGCTTCAATGAACTAATACATGTTGACACCGGATTTTTTATATGTGTTTAATCTGGAGTATGGATGCTTCCCGGAAACAATGGAACATGAAAACAGGAATAAAAGGGTGGATTATAAAAATCACTATTCACCTGACGAAATAATTTAAAAGGAAAAACTCTTGAAGATACATAATGAGAATAGCAGCCTCATATCAGTAATCATAGTTAACTATCGTTCCTGGAAAAAACTGGAAGATTGCCTGAATTCTTTGCAGTGCGTAGACCCGTCCAAAGTTACACTGGATATTATCGTTGTAGACAACTGTTCGGATGACAGCCAGTTCGAAGCATTTGCTGCCGCTTTTCCTGCTGTCCGCTTTATTTTGAATTCCGGTAACTATGGTTATGCTCATGGCTGTAATACCGGGGCAAAGGCAGGTTTGGGCGAGTACTTTTTATTTATTAATCCTGATACAATCGCCCAGCCGGGGAGTATTGAACTTTTACTCTCAAAGATTAAGGACTATCCTCTAAACTCCATAATATCTACTCTTCAAATAACACCAAAAGGCAAAACAGAGCGGGTTGAGCGTTTTTTTCCTCAATGGCTGTTGTTAACAGGGTTAGGAAAATCCCTGTACCGGTTGATAAACCACAGTCGGCTGCGAAGGGAATTTGCCAGAGATAAAGAGGCAGTATTTCCGGATTGGGTATCCGGCTCAGTACAATTTATGAGGAAAGAGGCATATATAAGCCTGAAAGGCTGGGATGAGCGTTTCTGGATGTATAAGGAAGATGTGGATATATGCCTGCGAGCGACAAAAATGGGAGGCAAAATTGTCCTGTTGCAGAAGGCCGGTTTTTTACATAATCATGGTGGCAGTTCCCGTATCAATACAAGTATTTCAGCCTTGACAAAATCCGAAGTTTATATTTCCGACCATGTCTATGTCAGTATTCATGAGCAGGGTCTGCAGCGCACTGCTATGCAGGTATTCTTAGTCTTAAGAGCCCTGTTTAAAAATACGGTTTCAGCCTTACTTTCCTGCCTTGTTTTTCCCGGTAAAAGAGCAAAAGTACATCGTCTGTTGCTGATAAATCTATGTCATTATTATGCCAACGCTTTAAGGGTAAAAAGCTGGATTAGTCCGCGATCGGTATGTTACAGGGGGAAAGAACCTCAGCATGATTGAGCCTGGACTATATTGAAGACTTAAATACGCTGGAGACTATCGTGTGGCCCTTATCAATCCTCTTCTCAGGTAAGGAGCTTTCATTTTTTTATCGTAATAGTGAATCATATACCCCTGTGACGGGTTCACATTGAATCCATGACTTTTAAGAAACCTTGTAAATTCATCTTCATCGTTGTTTTTATGGTATGTGCAGAGCGCTATTTTAAATGAATTGTCTGTCCTGAAAACAGAATCGCAGCTTTCAAGTACATTTGATTCAGCCCCGTCAACATCTATTTTCAGGAAATTAATATCGCTGTTTTTTCTGAAAAAGGTATCAAAACGAATGTGTGATCCATCATCGTGGTCAGATACATACTTGTTTATGATCTCAACTTTATCAGCCCATGGTGCAAATGTTGCTTTAAGGGCATCACTCCATTCCCTGTTGTATTCAAAGAGGTAAATTTTTTTCACATCTTCAATTACGGATAGAGAAAAATTACCTTCTGCCGAACCGATATCGGCAATAACATCATCCTTACCGACTTGAAATGAGCCGGAAAGATATCTGTGCGGACTTTTAATATCCTGTTCTTTTAAAAGATTGGAGTAAGCCTTTTTTATCCTCTTCTCGCTCCAGCGTCTCTTAAAATAGAGTCTCTTTCCATCATGCATCACATAGCGCAGTCCTTTCTCCTTATCTTTTAATACTTCAATACTCTCGGCAGAATAGTTGTCATGGAAATGGCAGGGGAAAATCCCGACAGGATTGGTTTCAAGAAATTTGACTACATCCCTCTGTTCCGGATTGACCATTTCGGGTGGTAAAGAAGAAAAATATTTCAGAATTTTTTTTCTCAAAGTCTTTTTCAGAATAATAGTCCTGAGAGGTTTTGGAACAAGGACCCTGTAAACTGGAAAGATATATTTATTCATGTAAATGCAGCTCCTCAACCGGGAATTGCTGATGTAAAAGTGAATTTAGATTTTTTACGCAAATTTTTTCAGACATTTCCTGAGCCAGTCTCTTATTGCCCTGATCAGCTTTTCTGTCCTGCTTCGTTCCGTATAGCGAAGTTTTTCTTCAGAAGTCACACATTCCGGACGGTATTTCAGCTTGATTTTGGTTATAGCATTCAGATCGTCCTGAAGGAATCTTTTGTAGATTAAATTCAATGGGAAAAACCTGAATTCCGATTTTGAAATAGATGCCGCCCAGTCAATAATGTAGGGAATCCCGTCATTGCCAAGCAATATATTCGGGGCCCTCTTCAGGTCACAGTGGGCAATTCCGCGATCATGAAACCTGTCAATAAGTATTCTTAAATCTTTAAAGAATTTATCATCAAGGATTTCTATAACCTCTATAGCCCCGATATCGGTTCCCCGGATTTCTTCGATTACCAGGGCGATTCCTCCTATTGAGCCGAAAAGGGCCGGTACTCCGGAAAGTCCTTCAAGCTTTTTATATGCCTTTTTTTCACGCCAGATAAGGAAACGACCGAAAATATTCCTGAACCAGAACCCATTACTGCTAAAATCCTTTATAATCGCCTTAACACCATTTTCCTCAATCTGCCAGACAACAGGCCTTGTACTTGTCGGTTCTCTCAATATACCGCACTGCTTTTTCGATATATCAGCCAGTGTTAGACTATCAAACATAAGATATCTTCTAAGAATTAAAATAATAAAGTTTCGTGGTTGACAAAATAACAGATTAATTACTGCCTTTAAACATGTCACGATGACAGGGTGCTATTCTATTTTAATGGATAAATATGTCAATAGACGGCATGTACAAAACTGACTGCCGGTAAGGCAATAATACAGGTGAAAAATATTGCAGCTCCCCAAACATCAACCTGTTTCACCGCGATATCATGTGCCTATAATAGCCTTGACGCGTAAGGCCGGCCTACATATACTCAGCTCCTGAAAAATGAGAACAGAACTAATTCGTAATAAATACTTTCCGGAGAAAATTTAATGGCAAAAAGACCATTGCATTCAAAAATCAGGCGTTTCCTGTCTAAGTCCCTGTATTCGTTTTTAGGCAGTATTATAAAAACAGAGATAAAAAATGAGAAAATAGAAGCAGATGAAATAAACAGGATATTAGTCACAAGGCTCAACCATCGTATCGGTAATATTTTATTCCTGACTCCTTTTATAAAGGCTCTGGAAAAAAAGTTGCCCCACGCACAGGTGGATTTGTTGCTCGGGGCTGATTACAGCGGTTTAATCGGGCAGATGGCTAATGTTAATAAAATTTATTATGCAAGTGCCAGACTTATAAAAAATCCCTGTAAAATCCTTTCGTTATTAAAAGAATTAAATAGCAATAAGTATGATCTGTCAATTTCACCGACAAACAGTTCTGGAAGCAGCAATATTTCACAGGCGCTTATTAGAGCAAGGTACAAGCTGGGTTTTCGAGAGGTAAAAAAAATAAGTGTTGCCAACATTGTTGTTGATTTTCCTGACATCAGGCATGAGGCATTATTTCCTCTGGCATTGATGGATGCCTTTGCCGGAGAAAAACTGAATTATGAACCATATCTTGATATTTCATTATCCGGGGAAGAGAAGATCAAAGGAAAAGAAATATTATCACGGCTGATTGGCCAGGAGAATATTGATGATAAAATAATTATTGGTATTTTTCGTGACGCGCGTTATGAGAAAAAATTGGCTGACAGCTACTGGCTGGAATATATAAACAAGTTGTTAGACACAGGACATGGTTATATTTTAATTGATATTTTAGCCCCGGGAGCACGGGCGGTGAGTGATGATATCTTTTCGATCTCTTTTAAAAAATTAAGAGAGCTGGCATCTTTTATGTCGGCACTGGATTTTTTTATTTCCGCGGACACAGGGCCCATGCACCTTGCCTCGGCGGCAAAAACCAGTATTATCGCACTATTTAATAAAACTTCTCCCGACATTTATGGTCCGCTTGGAAAAAACGATCGGGTAATTAATATAAATAATAAAGATATTGCGGAAGTCCTGGCTGAAACAGTGGATATTTTACACAAGTAAATAAAAAGGCAATGTGAATATTTTTTTATCGATTTCCTTTTTATACTCTATATTAAACTTTATACTTTCCAAACATCTCATTCATAGTATTTGCAAGGTTTTTTAATTTATTAGCGTTATTGTTTACATTTGAACTCCTGTTGAGAATTTCATCGGCTGAAGTACTTACCGAATCAAGTCCTTTTGATACGTCATTCAAAACACTGGAACTCTCTTCAATATTATTGGAAACCTCGCCCATTCCCTGGGCTACCTGAGTGATACTGCTTGAGATATCCCGGGTGGTTTCAGCCTGTTCATCTGCTGCAGCAGCAACATTTGATACTACGCTGTTTACATCGTTGATAACCTTCAGGACATTATTAATCTCATCTATTGTCAATCCTGTTGATGTCTGAATACCTTCGATGCTTGATTTTATCTCACGTGTTGCTTCTGCCGTCTGCCTTGCAAGATCCTTAACCTCATTAGCAACAACAGCAAATCCTTTTCCGGCTTCGCCGGCCCTGGCTGCCTCGATCGTGGCATTCAGGGCCAGGAGATTTGTCTGTTCGGAAATTTCAGCAATGGTTTCTGTTATTTTATTAATATCCTTTGCGGCTTCTCCCAGGTTTCGAACCCTTTCGGATGAGTTTTGTGCCTGGCGAACTGCTTCATTGCTTATATCATTGGCTCTCACTGTGTTTTGCGCTATTTCTTTTATAGTGGAAGACATTTCTTCCGTGGATCTGGCTATGGTATTAACACTTGTAGAGCTCTCTTTAATTGACCTTGCTACAAGTGAAATATGTTCATTGACCTCTTTTGTAGATGAGGCTGCCTGACTCAGGCTTGACGCCATATCCTCCACTCCGTTCGACATGTCATTTGATATTCCGGCAAGTTCGACAGAAGAATCAGTGAGTGTAATAACATCACCTCTGACAGTCTTGAACATGCCCTGCAGCTTTTCAATAAAAAGGTTGAACACTTCTGACATAGCTCCGACAATATCTTTGTTTGATTTAACCTTAAGGCGTTTTGTCAGGTCTCCTTCTCCTTCGGCCATATCCTTTAGCATATCCAATGAATACTCAAGCGGTTTGATTACAAGGCGCGTGATGAGCAAAGATACTGCAATGGCGAGAATAGATAGAATAATGAGCAGTAAAATAAGACTGTTTATGATTGTCGATTTCTGCATTGAGGATACTGTAGATGCGGCCTGGGTTTCGGCGTTGTTGAGGGCTGCCTTTGAAAACCTGAGGCTTGTAACTCCTCCGCTCTCTCCGGCTTTCCAGGCGGTGTGGCAGCGTATACAATCTCCTGTAACCGGCTGATTCTTGAATACATGAATCGCATCATCCTCCCAGAGGATGCAGACACCCTGGTTTTCGTCAAGTTGTTTATTATAGCTGCCCGGCATTTTTTTACCGATAAAGGAATTTTCTGTGGAATGTGTTACAACCCCTTCTCTGTTATAAAGTGAGAACTCCAGCAATCCATTTATATCTTTCTGGGCTTCAAGAGTTTTTGTAAACTTCAGCATTTCGCCGCGTTCCAGTGAACCTGCCACAGCTCTTTCTACTGAGCTGTGAATGTTGGTGACAAAACGTTCCTCTCTTTCCTTTAAAATCTTAATATTTTCATTGGAAAATCCGGAAATATGTTTTTTCATAATATTTAATTGTACAAGCTGGCCAATGCCTATTATAAGGGCCATAACAGCGAGTAATGTAAATACAACTTTGGTATGCAGTTTCATTTCAGGACTCCTTGATGCTTAACTTTTCACTTTTGCGATAAAAAGGGAATGAAGCCTTTCGGGCGAATTCTTCAGAGGCACAGCCAATGCATGGACCTCCGGCCGGGATACATGAGTTAATGCGTGAGTTCCAGTACCTGAGAGTGCAATCCGCGTATGTGTTTGTTCCGACGCATCCAAGTTTGAAAAGACAACCGTCATCTGAAAAGGTTTTTGCGAAATTTTCCCTTTCATACTCGGGGAAACGCGGGCACTGGTCATGTATCAGTTTTGAATAGAACATCTTAGGCCTTCCCTTGCCATCAAGAGGCGGGATACCGAATTTTAAAATGTGGGCCAGGGTCCCGACAAGCCAGTCAGGATGGACAGGACAGCCCGGAAGGGCTACCACAGGTTTATTAATGTTTTCTTTCTTTAAAAATCGCGGGACACTTACAGCCCCAGTGGGATTATTTTCTGCCGCAGGAATACCTCCGAAAGCCGCGCATGTCCCCACCGCGACTACTGCGGCCGCGTTTTTGGATGCCTTTTTTACAAGATCAACAATAGATTCGTGACCCATCTTGCATGCCTCGGGCATACCCGCGGAAATACTCCCTTCGACTACAAGCAGGTATCCGACCTTTTCAATAATCTTTTTTACTACATCCATTGCAACATGCCCTGTTGCCGTAGACAGGGTCTGATGAAATAAAAGGGACATATATTCAGTAAGCAGGCATACAGGACCTGGTTCTTCGGAATTAAGGAGTGATACCGAACAACCGGAACAGCTCTGACCCTGGAGCCACAGCACCGGTTTTGTGTTGCCTGCAAGTTGTTCAAGCGCCTGTGCCAGGCCTGGTACTGCCGTAGAACCAAGCCCCATCAAAGCCGCAAACTTGCCGCCCAGTTCTAAAAATTCCCTTCGAGTCAATTTACGCATAAAATGCTCCTTTTATTGCTGGTTGCAGGATTAACCACCCACAACAAACCTTTTAATGCACCGCGCAGGCTATACATGGATCAAAGGACCTTACAACCCTTGTTGCCTCAATCGGGTTTTTGGGGTCTTTAATCCTTGTGCCGATAAGTGCCTGCTCAACCGGACCCGGAATATTTTTGTCATCACGGGGTGAACAGTTCCAGGTAGTCGGAACAACACACTGATAGTTTTCTATCTTATGCCCCTTGATATTTATCCAGTGACCAAGGGCGCCCCTTGGCGCCTCGGTTAATCCAACACCCCTTCCTGATTCAGGGATCTCAAAATCGGTGAATACAGGCTTGTCAGGCGTAAGCTGTTCAATCCATTGAGCACATCTGTCTGCTATAATCTTTGCTTCAAGTGCCCTTGCCGCGTGTCTTCCCATGGTAGATATCAATGCTTCAGGACCGGCGCTAAGCTTTTTAAGCACTTTGTCTATAAGGGTATTGATTTTTTTATTGCTTTTTCTATGGTAGGCGACAAGCATTCTTGCAAGCGGACCCACCTCCATGACCTTGCCGTTATAACGAGGTGCCTTAATCCAGGTATATGCATTTTCCTTTTTAGGGGAGGGTATTGTGGCCCCCTGCATGGGCTTAAGCCCCGAAGGGCTGGAGAAGAGTGAATATTTTACATCCTCATAAATCATGTCAGGATCGAATTCAGCAAGTTTGCCCCGGATCAATGCTCCCGAAGGATAAAAGGTATCCTGAGATTTATTCGATTCGGCAAACACACCATAGGCAAGGAAATTTCCGCATCCTTTGCCCGTAGAAAAATAATCCGGGAAATTTGAAGCTACCTCAATAACATCAGGGACGTAGGCGTTTTCAATAAAGGTGGTTATTTTTTTTAGTATATCCCTGCAGGTTGCGATTTTTCTGGCAGTGATTTTCTCTGTAACACCTCCGGGAATGAGTGTTGTGGAATGGGGGAGCTTGGCGCCGAAAACAGCGCCCAATTTATGGGCGAGCGCCCTCATTTCAATCGCTTCCATGTAATGCTTTATGGCCAGTATGTTCAGTTCCTTATTTTCAATATAAGGGCTGTCATACCTGGGAAGAAAGGGCGCTGCCGGAAAGATGGTTTTTGAGGAAATCTGTGACTTTACCCATCCTTTAAGCGCCTTGAGCATCGGATCATTTCCTCTATAGGATGTAACTGCGGCGATATCCACAAAATCAAGCGCCGACAGCTGATAAAAATGAATCAGGTGTGATTGTATAAAGTTTGCCGCAAGTATTATGTTACGGGCCAGTCTGCCGTTTTCCGGGGACCTTATTCCGTATGCCATATCCTGCGCGAGTATAGAGGCAGTGCCATGGGAGATCGGACATACACCGCAGATTCTTTGAGTAATCTGCTGCGCGTCAAGGGGGTCACGTCCCTTTAATATCATTTCAAAGCCCCTGAACATTTCGCCGGAACTTCGGGCATAAATTACCCTGCCGTCTTCTACCTTGATGCTGATTGCCAGATGCCCTTCTATTCGGGTTATGGGGTCAATGTCTATTGTTTTGGACATTCGTGTACTCCAATGTAATTTTTAAACTGCTTTAAAGGGGGGATAATATTTTCATGTGAATAATGAACATGATAACCCATCACCCCCCCTGAAATAGAATATTCCTGCTAAAAACAGGATTCCCGTTAGCTTAATGCAATTTATATACCTAAGATATTTGGTGATTTAGAAAAAATATTTTCTTAATAAAAAAATAACATCTATCTGTTTTTTAAGATTCACCTGTTAGATACCAAAGTGTTTATTGGTCGTGGTTTTAATATTTATTGAAAATTATTAGTCGGAGGCATATTTAATTAGGCGGAATGACTTAAGGTTATGAATGTGGTGGATTTTTTAATCAAAACATCCTAATTTTTGACGCTTATGTCAAATTTCACACAAAGGAGTGACTTAGTTTCGTAGTTGGTATTTCGATGTCGATTAATATTTCTGTATTATTTCAGCATGATACCACGATATAAAAAGCAAATCGAAAGTATGTTATATTTCTATGGTATTAAAGAGTTTATTTCGCTTTTTCAGGCCTTGCAACAAACTCTCTGGCTGCCTTGAATGAGTCAATTGAATCTATGGATGCTTTAGTGTCATTCTTAATATTATGCTGTTTTGCAAATAAAAGGATGTCCACTGTCTTTTTAGTTTCGGGGTTTATAGCCTCTGATAGAATTCTGCCTACCTGAACTTTTGTGAGAGATTTAAGCGCATCCAGATTATCCTGCAGCCTGTCGAAATCATAATCATATACAAAAGTCATCCTGTCAAAAAGCATACTTTTTTCAAGAATACTTTTAGGTTTTTCCAGAAGTTCGGCGCGAACAGCCGTTTTAATCTCCTCGAAAGTACTGTCAGGCAAAGACTCAAATCCTGAGGGCAGTTTTCTGATAAAAAGATCTGCCCTTTCGCGTATATCATCCGCAGGATGGCTTTCTGACTGGACTATAAAAAACAGATAATACTGTCCGTGATCATTCGGAGATACCGCCCAGACAATATAGCCCAGCTGCTGATGTGTTCTCATCTCTGTATAGAATGGCTGTGAAATAAATTTTTCAATGATCCGGGAAGTCATTCTCACCTCAGGGATCTCGCTGTCAAGGTAAACAGTCCTCCAGAAACAGGAATTGTTTGTATCGAGTTTTTCGATATATGTAAGCGGATTATTCGCTTTTTCTACCAGGATGCGCTGTTTAAACGTATCTTCCTTTTTTAATGGATCTGAGTGTAAAAAAGATTTAAGCAGGCGCGACAGGGAAACAGCCTCATCTGCGGTTATATTTCCATGCACCAGTCCTTCAATCCGTGATTTTTTATAAAGAGTACCGGCAAACTGCTCCAGGTCTTTAAGCGTCAGGGATTCACTCTCTTTTAACAGAGACTCAACGCTGAAATAGGTCTCCTTTCGAATCCTGCGTGATGTATAGCGTGCTATCTCCCAGGCCTGACCCATTTTAAAATTTTTCATCTGGCGTATATTTTTATCCTTAATGTCCGTAAACCGCTGCCCGGAAATCTCAAACGAGCTTAATCTTTTTCCAATCTCTTTTAACAGCATTTCTATGGAAGAGGTATAACCGCTGATGACGACGGTCAGCCCGTCCAGGTCCGAAGATAAACTGTAATCCAGTCCTGCCTCACGGGCCGTATATGCTATCTCGTTTAACTTTTCATTGACAGATGCCGTATAAAAAGACAGCCGGGCCATATATGCCGGATTAATAAATTCTTTTGGCTGTCTGATATGAAATATTATAGTGGCCTTTGGCCTTTTAAAGCTGACATCCTGTGAGTACCACATCTCAAGGCCGGGCTCGTCAATAATGTTAACTGGGCGTTCAGCCAGGAGGTGTACCTTTTCCGGCAGAAAAGGGTTTGGGGCAGGGAGTGAAAGCTCTTTAACTATAGCCGGCTTTGATAGTGTCTTGAAAAATTTTCCTTTTTCTATATTGTAAGAATATTTTGTGCCGTAATAGGGCTCGATACTGTCTGTCTCCAGCCCTTTTGCCGTCAGCATGCAGATCATATTGTCAGGCTTCAGGTGGTCAAGAACAGATTCGACAAGTTTTGGATCAAGTTTTTCATATATGTAATTAACTGTCTCTGCGATACCAACAGGATATCGATTCATATTGCCGGCAAGTTGAGACGCCCGTTCGGCTCCCTCACCTTTGTTTTTGTAGGTATAATCGAGTTCCGCTATTCTCCGGATCTCATTAAATAAATAAGCCGGTATGCCTTTTTCCCTTAGAAGCCGGATATAACTGAAGCAGTATCTGATTACATCCCGGTAATTTTCCAGCCCCTTTTGGGTGAGTTTAACATTAATCATAAAACTGCCGTAATCCGGCGTGGAGTTGCCGCCCCCGGAGCTCAGACCGGTGGCTAGGCCCTCTTTTTTAAGAAGTGACAGAATAGACCCATCTCCTTCATGACCCATGCAGAAGCCGATAAGCATTTCGGGTTTTGTCTTATAATCTTTTATATAGCTCGGAATAGAGAATGTGAGGGTCAATTCTCTAAGATCTTTTACCGGTACCCGTTTGATAAGGCGGAAGCCTTTGACTTTTTCCAGATAATCAGGATCATATTTTATTTTTTTCAGATGATTATTCTTTACAGGCAGGAAATACTGCCTGGCTAATGATTCCAGTTCGTCCAGGCTTTTACTGCTAAGGAGGACCAGGCTCATCCGGTTGGCAGAATAATAGGAATTGTAGAACCTGATAAACTCTTCCTGCTTCACACCTTTAAGTGTTTCAAGATCTCCGGTTGCAAAATGATTGGCCGGATGGTTTTTTTTGTAGAATTCTTTAAAGAGCTGATGTTCTCGCCAGTCATCCTGCTGCAGATTTTTCTGGTGCTCAGAATTAACAGCATTCATTTCTCTCTCGCTGTATTCAGGTGAAAAAAGCGGAGAGATAAAAAACTGTGAAAAACGATCCAATCCTCCTTCAAAAGCATCGTGCTGTATTTCAAAATGAAAGTTTGTGCGGTCTTCTCCTGTGAACGCGTTGGAATAGCCTCCATGACTGTCCAGATACCCGGAAAATTCACCTACGTCCGGATATTTTTTATTGCCTAAGAATAGCATGTGTTCAAGAAAATGGGCAAGTCCCTGCCTGTTTTTCGGGTCCATTAAAGAACCCGCCTGAACCTCCAGTGCTGCGGCCGAATTATTGAAATCCGGATCTGATACCACCATCACTCTTAATCCGTTTTCAAGGATAAAGTGCCGGGAAACGGATTCATCATCGGGATGTTTAGTTAATGTCTGGGCCGCAAGGCTTATATTAAAGAAAACAAAAAATCCAATTACAAGAGCTGCTATTTTTTTCATATGAGATCCTTTTTCAGAAAGAGTGACAATGTATGTTAGTAACGATGTTCATCAAAAATCGAACGTTTTTGGATGGACAATAATTACATCTCAGAATATTTTAGGTGTTAGACATTTTTTTATCTTTAATTTTTAATAAGAATTTAAGGTCTTCTTTATCTTTCGCTCTACCTGCCGCCTTTTTCATCTTGATAAGGTCATCCAGTGATGCGAAAAAACAGGGGACATCACCCATTTTCCCGGAAATCCTGTTCTCCCATATTTCTTCAATTGTAACGCCCTTAACAAAGGGATGGATATCTGTTTCAAGGATATATTGACGTATAAGGATTTTTTTAGAAAGAATATCCGAAACAGAAACATCATCTATATCATAACCGAATTTTTTTAAAGCAAGTATTATATTTTCAGCATTTTTTTTGGTTGGTTTGATAAGTAAATCTATATCTAATGTGGCGCGAGAGTATCCATGAACTGGAAAAGCGGTAGCCCCGATAATTACATAATCAACTTCATGTTCGTTTAATAATTTCAGGAGTTTTTCTGTGTCCATTTTTTACCAGCATTTCTGCCATTTCTTTTGATTTCTGAAACATCATTTGGAATCTTTGATCAGTAGTAAGGGAAAGCAGATAATCAAGTTCAAAATCTATTTCCTTTTCTTCATCATCAAAATTTGTCTTTAATATCGGAGACATTTTATAAGCCTCGTAAAAGAATAATATTCTAAATATAAATAAAATATAAGATTTTATTTGCCATGAGTCAATTTTTTATATGAAAACTAATCAAAGCATGTCACCCAATGACCGGATGATACTTTTATCATTTCAGGTCTGTTGGATTTGCAGTTATCTTTTGCAGCGGTGCATCTGGAATAATAAATACAACCGCCTTCGGGATTATAAATGTTTAATGTCTCTGAAAAGTCCTGTTTTGCTACTGCCTGGTTATCTTGCAAGTTGGCATCAATTGTCGATAAAAGTTCCTTTGTATAGGGGTGAAGAGGATTGTTAAAGAGTTCTTTTTTAGGTGCTTTCTCAACAATAACTCCTCCAAGAAGAACAACAATATAATCGCTGAGATACCAGATAACGTTTAAATCATGTGATATAAATATGAATGAAAGTCTGTATTTTTTCCTCAGCTCCTGAAAAAGATGAATGATCTGAGCCTGTACAGAAATGTCAAGGGCTGAAAGAGGTTCGTCTGCAAGAATTATTTCCGGTTCAACAGCTAATGCCCTGGCAATAGCGACTCTCTGCTTTTGCCCGCCACTGAATTCATGGGGCAGGCTATACATTTTATTTGCCGGAATGCCAACAGCTTCCAGAAGTTCTTCCACCTTGTCTTCGCATTCTCCTTTATCATAACCGAGAAGATTGATTAATGGCTCTGAGACAGATTGAAATATTGTATACCTGGGATCAAGGGATGAAGTCGGGTCCTGAAAAATATATTGGATTTTTTTATAACGTTCCTTTGGTGAATAGGAATTAATATCTTTTCCATCAAGGACTATTTCTCCTTCACCGTTTACAAGGCCTATTATGGATTTTGCAATTGATGATTTGCCGGCACCGCTTTCACCTATCAAGCCCACAATCTCATCGGGATAGACGTTGAACTCGGCGTTTAGAGCGGCAATAGTTTTCAAACTCCTTATTCTTGTCTGAAAAATAATATCCAGGCCTCGTATCTCTAAGATTGGTTTAGTGGGTGATGACAATAGATCTCCTTATCATTATTTATAGCTTTATCAGGAAATGATGTCCTGCACTCATCTGTAGTGAATTTGCATCTCGGATGAAAAGGGCAGGCATCTTTTCCCATTTCATTCAAATCCGGAGGATCACCCGGAATAAAAGGCAGGGATGTAATACTGCTTCCGGCAAGTGGTATGGAATCAAGCAGAGCCCTGGTATATGGATGTGACGCTTTGGACAGTATATCCTTTGCTGCACCGATCTCCATGGCTCTGCCTCCGTACATTACCAGAATTCTTTGAGAAATAAACGCAACATGACTGAAATTATGAGATATAAATATTATGCTGATTTTCTTTTCCAGGTTTATTTTTTTAAACAGAGAAAGAATATGTTTTGATAGAGTTGCATCAATAGAAGAGGTTGGTTCATCCGCAATAATAAGTTTAGGTTCGGGTAACAAAGCCATTGCAATGGAAATTCTCTGGCGCATGCCTCCGCTCAGCTCAAAGGGGTAGCTGTTTATCTTTTCTTCAGCATCACTGAAACCCACCCATTTGAGCATGTCTATACATTTTTCAAGCTTTTCTTCATTTGATATTTCCAATCGGGATAGGGCTTCCATGAGCTGTGTCCTGATTGTCAGGTATGGATTCAGAGCGGAGAGAGAATCCTGGAAAATCATTGTAATATCCTTACCACGGATGTCTCTTAACTCATTATCATTTTGCTCCAAGAGGTTTTTTTCAAAAAAGATAATTTTTCCGGAATTGATTCGATAGTTCTTATCAGGGATAAGACCGAGCATTGTAAGTACTGACATTGTTTTTCCTGAACCGCTTTCCCCTACAATTCCGAGGATCTCCCCTGCGTTAATGGAATAACTGAGTCCAAGAAGAATGGGAATTTCTTCTCTCTTTGTCTTAAATGAGGTGCTCAGGTTTTTTATTGATAAAAAGGACACAGATGTAACTTACCTTTCAGGGTCAATTTTTTTTCTTAATCCCTCAGCTATGTAATTCATGGAGAAAAGTACCAGGCATAATGTTGTGCCAGGAAAAATTAAAATCCATGGAGCTACTTCCATAAAATCCACTCCATCAGATATCAGGGAACCGAGGCTTGCCATGGGTGCCTGGACTCCCAGGCCCAGAAAGCTCAGGAACGATTCCTCCATGATAATTGTGGGCACTGTCATTGCTGTGTAAATAATAATAGGGCCAAAGCAGTTTGGAATCAGGTGTGAGAAAATTATTTTAAATGCGGAACATCCGGATATGCGGGCAGCCTTGATAAAATCACGGTTTTTGAGTGAAAGAACCTGCCCTCGTACGATCCTTGAAATAGTAAGCCATTGAACAGCGCCAAGGGCTGCAAAAAGTAGAAATATATTCCTGCCAAATACAACCATCAATATTATTACAAAAAATATAAATGGATATGCATAAAGCATGTCCACAATTCGCATCATTAAGGCGTCGGTTTTACCGCCAAGATAACCGGCTGTAGCCCCGTATAATACTCCAATAAAAATACTAACACTCGTTGCACAGATACCTATCAGGAGTGATATTCTTAAGCCCCACATGGTTCTGACCATCATATCTCTTCCCAGATCATCTGTTCCAAAAAAGTGGGTAGAATTTGGTGATACTGGCCCAAGGTCCAGATTATTTTTATAATATGTGTAGGAAGAGAATATAGGAATGATCAATGAGAAAACCAGAAAAATTAAAAGAATAATTATTCCAATACGAAGCTGGTGATTACTGTTAATAAATGAAACCATCTTCGAAAGTTCATTCTTTTTTTTCTCTCTGGATCTCATTTGAATTTCACCTGCGGGTCCAGTACAAGATAAATCATGTCTACCAGGAAGTTGAAGGTTATTATAAGCGCGGAATAAAAAACAATAACACCCATGACCAGAGTATAGTCGCGATTAAGGGCACCCTGGATAAAATGCTGGCCGATTCCGGGGATATTGAATATTTTTTCTATAACAATTGAACCGGTAAGAATACCCGCCGCAGCCGGACCAAGATATGAGACCAGAGGAAGAATTCCTCCCCTGAACATATGTCGAAATATTATAATTGATTCGCTAAGTCCCTTTGCCCTGGCTGTAAGTGCAAACTCTCTTTTTTGGATACCGATAAATCCAATCCTTGTAAGCCTGGTTATGTATGAAAGATAATAAATTGATAGAGTAAATAAAGGAAGAAAATAGGAACTTATGGAGTTAAGACCACCAGCAGGAAATACAGGTATAAGTATCGCAAAAAGCAGTACCAGTACAGGCCCAAGAACAAAATTAGGGATAGATATACCGAAAATAGTAGTGGAAATTATCATATGGTCGAGAACGCTGTCTTCCTTTTGCGCTCCTATAATTCCCAGTGGTACTCCAATTAAAAGGGCAAACATGAGTGCAAGTGCGCCCAGTGTGGCGGATACCTTCAGTCCTTCATAAATAAGTTCATTCACAGTATAATTCTGATATCTGAATGAAAGCCCCAGATCTCCCTTTATCACATCCGAAAGGTAATAATAATACTGGGCGGTAAGCGGAAGATCCAGTCTGTATTTGGCCTTGATATTTGCTTCTATCTCCGGGGGGAGTTTACGTTCAGAATCAAATGGGCCGCCCGGGGCAACCCTCATCATAAAAAAACTGAATGTAATAATCAGGAACAGGGTAACCAGGCTCTGCGTAAATCTTATTGTTAGCAATCTCAGCATAAGAATTAATTAACCATTATCCTAACAGGGCTTAAAGGCCATAATATTTTTTCAACTCTTCTTCATCTATGTATGCATATTTAAAGTTGTGATGCTCCATTGGGTTTCCATAAACACCCTTCAGATAAGGCTTTTTTATATAATCAAATACGTAGAAATATAAAGGGATAATGGGCTGTTCATCAATAAGTAAGGCCTCAGCCTCTTTTAATATCTGGAAGCGTTTTTCAGGATTTTGTTCCCTGGAGGCACTTTTAATAAGGTTATCATATTCTGGATTTGCAAATCCTGTATTATTATTCCCTCCGCCGGTTAAAAACATATCCAGAAAGGTATTGGGGTCAAGATAATCACCAACCCAGCCATGCCTTATTATTTGAAAGTGCATATTATGTTCGGATTTTAAGTATACCTTCCATTCCTGGTTATAGGGGAGAATATTCAAATCCAAATGCTCACGCCACATATCTGATACAGCCAGGGCCAGTTTTTTATGGGCTTCCATAGTGTTATACAGTAATCCTATTTCAGGAAATTCCTTCAGCCCTTCCTCTGCAAGTCCCTCCGCGAGAAGTTCTTTTGCACGGGGAATATCCATTTTAGTAAATTCCGGTACCGGAGGTTCATAGCCTTCTATTCCAGGGGGAACAAGTGTCCATGCCTCAATCTGACCCGCCTTGAGTATTTTATTAACTATGTTATTCCTGTCTATTACTAGAGATAATGCCTTTCGGATTTTTTTGTTTTTCAGGGCAGGAAGCGTTGTATTTATTTTATAAAAGTAGCTAGTAAAGAAGGGTTTTATCTGCAGTTCAGGCTCTTTATCTTCAATCAGCTTATCTATTACCGGCAGAGGAAGCGGATTTGTAAACATAATTTGATCCGCCTGGTACATCTTATAAGCAGTTACTACGCTTTCTATGGGGTAAAATATCAGTTTTTTTGGTTTTACATTTTTAATATCCCAATATTGCGGGTTGGGCAGCATCACCATCTGTTTTTGAAGAGTCCATTCCTTTAATATAAAGGGGCCGTTTCCTACAATGTTTTCCGGACGTATCCAGTCACTTCCATATTTTTCAACGATATCCTTCCGCACAGGATAGAGCGAGGTATGGTATAGCAGAGATGGAAAATATGGTGTTGGTGATTCCAGCGTAAGCTTCAAGGTGTAATCATCAATTACGTCGATCCCGAGTAATGATTTATCTGTAATTATTCCCTTGTTAAATTTTTCACCATTTTTAATATAATATCCCTGATATGCATATCTGGCGGCAGTCTTTGGATCTAAAAGACGTACAAATGAATAGCGGAAATCTTCTGCAGTTACCGGTTTCCCATCTGACCATTTTGCATTTTTCCTTAGATGAAATGTATATTCTTTTCCATCCTCGCTGACTTCCCATCTTTCAGCTACACCTGGTATCGGCTTAAGGGTTTGAGGGTGAAAGGAAATCAGTCCTTCAAAAAGCTGTATAATAATAGTGGCGTCAGGGTGTCCTGTATATAGTGATGGATCAATAGTCTCTGGTTCGCTTTTATTATTGTAAATAACTGTCCCTATTTCATGATCCAATATAGGCACCTGTCTGCCGCAGGCAATTACAAGTACAAGTATAACAAAGAGCGTAATAGTGATTTTTTTCATTTTTTCATCCTGACTAATAGTTTTAAATATCTTTTTGAAGGATCTGCAAAAAAGCATCGGAGTTACTTTTCCGCCCTAAAAAATCAATAACCAGTTCCACCGGATCTTTGCTGTCACCCTTTGAAAGGACCTTTACACGGTACTCCATCCCAAGCTTTGGGTTCATAAGTCCTTCCTCTTTAAAACGACTGAACATATCCACGGATATAACTTCAGACCACAGGTATGAGTAATAACCCGCAGAGTAACCGCTTACCAAATGATCAAACGCAGCTTCAAAGTGAGTGTTGGGTTGATATTTATATTTAGTAATATCCCACATCATCTTTGCCCAAAGCTCGGTTGTTGATTCAGGCACTTCCGGCCCGTGTATTGCCTGGTCAAACAAGGCATAAAATGCCTGCCGGGTTGTAGTGTGGGCCTTTAAAAAATAATTTAATTTTACAATATTATCTATTAACTTTTCAGGCATGGGTTCCCCGGTCTTGTAATGTCTGGCAAACCGGGACAGTATTTCAGGTTTTTCCATCCATAATTCAAACATCTGAGAAGGGCACTCAACAAAATCACGCTTTACCGAGGTGCCGGACTGTACACCAAGTCTGGCTGTTGTGAGACAACTATGCATGCCATGACCGAACTCATGGAAAAAGGTTTCCACTTCATCAAGTGAAAGCAGGGAAGGTTTGTCTTTTGTAGGTTTTGCAAAATTGCATACAAGAGCCACAACAGGGGACTCGTAATAATCCCCGGAGATCAGCCTGCCCTTTCTAAGGCCAAACTGTGCAGCATGGCTATATTTGTTTTCTCTTGGAAAAAGATCAAGGTAAATACCCGCTATAACCTTTCCTTCGGATATTACATTATATTTTTTAACATCAGGATGCCAGAGGCCCTGCGGTTGTTTTTCCTCGAATTTTATACTGAATAGATCCTCATATATTTTCATGCAGCCTTTAATTGTACTTTCCAGACTGAAGTATTCACGAACTTTTTCTTCATCAACATTAAATTTTTCTCTGATAATCTTGTTTTCAAGGTAGTTGACGTCCCAGATATTGACATCATTGCCATTATTGGCCTTTTTTAATGTATTTCTGTCTTCAGCGGCTTTTCCCGATATGACTGACACAAGATTTGTCAGAAAGGAATTTACTGCCTCAGGTGTTTTTGCCATTTTATTAATGAGCAGGAGATCACGGATCGCCGGGTATCCAAGGATGGTTGCTTTTTCTTTTTTTAATGTGAGGATCTCTTTAAGGAGTGGAATATTTACCGGGTAGCCACGATTTTTGAATACCTCGGAATAGTTTTTACGTACATCAGATGAATCCGCGTATTTCATGATGCTGAAATAGGTCGGGTAATCTGTTTTTAAAGTATATTTTCCTTCATTGTCTTTTTCCAGTCTCTCCAGCACAGTCGGCGGAAGGCCTTTTAAATCCTCTCCGGGTAGTGTTATACTTGATTTATCGTCTCTAATATTTTTGCTGAATTCAATACTTAACATTGAAATTCGGCTGTTAATCTCTTTCAATTTTTCCTTTTTTTCCTTGTCAAGCTGGATACCTTCCAGCTCAAAATCTCTTATTGTGTCATCCAGGAATCTCTTTTCGTCAGGAAGGAATTCTCCCTGATATTTTTTTTGAAGATCTTTTAAGGCCTTATATGTCTTTTCTCTTAACAGAAAGGAGGATAAATATTTGCTGACCTCTTCCTCACATTTTAAGGCAGCTTCTCTAATATCTTTATCAGTTGAGACGTAGGCCAGAAGAAAAGTATTTGGGAAATCAAGCCGCGCGAACTGTTCATCCATACGATAAAGCGTATTTTGTACAGTTCTATCTTCGTAGGGGATTGCATCAATCTTATCAAAGGTATCCTTAATTTCATTGAACTCAGATTCAAAGTTCTTTGCCAGATTTTCAGAGTCAGTATAAAAGTCAATATCAGGAGTTGAGTATTTTGAGTAAATCAGCGGTTTGCTGTCTTCCTTTCCACATGCAGCTATAGATAGAAGAATTATCAGCAATAATAGGATCATTTTTTTCATAGGGGTTCCTCCCGGGATGTTATATACATGTAATGTTTAATAAAATTCAATTAAAATCAAGAGCTTTTATTTTTTATGACTTAATAATAAATTAAGTGACATTTCACCAACTTTACTGCATAAATAATTCATGTTAACATTATTTATTAAAAAATTACCTTTGTTAAGTAATATATCGTCATTGATCAGAAGAAATTAGGTTGAGGTCATACTTTATGAATCGTCGTGGAAATCCAATCGTCATACTTATATTAATATTGTTAGTAATAACAGCCTTCCTGCAGATAAAAATTTACAAAAAAAATCAAAAACTAAACCATGAACTCAATAATTTCATGCGTGCACAGGCAGAAAAAGAGTTCCCCAAAAAGAATTATTCTGACAAAGAAAAAATCCAGATGGAAGATGAAGGTGACTGGCTAGTATGGGGGTTTGGTGTAGAGCCTAAAACACTTGATCAAATTAATGTTGATAGTGATATATATTCAAGATGGATTACCACCCCATACATTCTTGAACCCCTTCTTGATTATGACTATAACACCATGGAACTTAAACCTTTTCTGGCAGAGAGTTATGAACTTTCTGAAGACGGGCTTGAGGTAACCTTTAAACTTAGAGAAAATATATATTTTTCTGACGGTGTGCCTGTAACAACAGATGATGTAATCTTTACATTTAATACAATAATGAATCCCAAGATAGACGGCGCTGACAAGGCACAGGGCTTTATCGATGTTGAAAGGGTTGAACCAATCGATGGAAAAACGGTCAAATTCTTTATGAAAAGGCCTTTTTTTAAAACCCTGGATAACCTGTCCTTTGTCGATATTGGTATCTATCCAAAACATATATATCAATTTGATGATCCTGCCGAATTCAATGAACGACATTCAAATCCTTTTGGCAGCGGACCATATGTTTTTGAAAAATGGGATGTGGGTCGTGAAGTTGTTTTAAAACGAAATGAAAACTACTGGGGTAAAAAACCCAAGATTAAAAAGGTGGTCTACAGGTTTATAACCAATCCGGTAGCCTGCCTGCAGGCTCTTAGGTCTGGGCAAATAGATATAATGATACCTGCTGTTGATCAGTTTGCCGAGTTGGATTCAGATAATGAGTTTAAAGAACAGTTCTACTATATCCAGTATTATGAACCCAGAGTCCCGTTTTTTTATCTTGGTTGGAACATTGATACTCCTTATTTTTCAGACAGGCGTGTGCGCCTTGCCATGACACATATTGTCGATCGTGAAAAAATAATTGATCACCTTGTTAAAGGAAGCAGCAGGATAGTAACAAGCCTATTTTACTCAGAAGGAAAACAGAATAATCCAAATATCAAACCATGGCCCTATGACCCTGCCAGGGCAAAGGAACTGCTGGATGAAGCCGGCTGGATAGATAGTGACGGTGACGGTATCCGTGACAAAGATGGAATTCCTTTCAGATTCAAGTTTATGTACACCAGTTCAAGCCCCCTCTATAAAAGACTTGTAAAGCTTTTAAAGGATGAGGCAGCAAGGATTAGTATTGATGTTGTACCTGATCCATATGAGTGGTCGGTGTTAATGCCCAGACTGTCTGATCGGCAGTTTGAGGCTATGGTCATGGGATGGGGAGGAGATGTTATTGATGATCCTTATCAAATATTTCATTCATCACAGATAGGTGACCGGGCATCCAATTATGTAGGGTTCAATAATCCTGAGGCTGATGAGCTAATAGTAACAGCACGAAAGACACTTGATGAGGCCAAACGGAACAAACTGTTTCAAAAATTTCACTTGATTTTACACGAAGAACAGCCCTGCACATTTCTTTTTGAAAGACCCATTATGAGGCTTCTTGACAAACGTTTTAAAAACGTAAAGATACATAAAATGGGACTTAACTGGCTGGAGTGGTATGTGCCCAAAGAGTTACAGAAATATAAATAGATTTGAATCTGGAGAAAAATATGAATAGACAGTCGGGTTTTCTGTCAATGATCCTTATATTATTACTGCTGGTTATTATATTTTTTCAGGTCCTGTCAATGATCCAGTCTGACAGGCTTTATGAAAGACTTAACCAGATCGCTGGGATAAAGAATGCAGAGACCATTCCTGAAAAATAAATTAGTCAAAGATAGTGATAAAAATAAAGGTTAAAAGAAAAAAATAAACAAATGACCGTATATATCATTAGAAGAATAATGCTAATGATCCCGACTCTTATCGGGATAACTATAATGGTTTTTGCCATAAGCAGGATTGCCCCTGGTGACCCTGTGAGTCTTTCCATGGGGCCTGGAGGGCAGATGGATGCCGAAAGGGCTGCTGATGTACGTGAAGCAAGGATGAAACTCTATGGTCTTGATAAACCGGTTTCTGTCCAGTATGCAAAATGGTTCTGGCGGGTTGTTCGCTTTGACTTTGGCGATTCCATTAAGCATCACAGACCTGTCATTGATATCATAAAGGAAAGATTTCCCATAACACTTTCCCTTAACCTTATCGCGTTTTTCCTTATATATATTATATCTTTGCCCATGGGTGTATTTGCCGCTGTAAAACATAAACGGTTTTTTGACAGGGCAAGCTCTGTATTGCTGTTCATGCTATGGGCCCTTCCCACAATGTGGGTGGGTCAGATGATGATAGGGTATCTATGCGGGCCTACGTTTTTAAACTGGTTTCCGCCAGCGGGCCTAAGCAGTAATAATTCAGATATTTTACCCTTTTTCCCATGGCTTGCTGACAGGTTGTGGCATCTCACCCTGCCGGTGTTGTGTCTGGCATATGGTGGATTCGCATATCTTACCAAGCAGGTGAGAGCAGGGATGCTTGAAAACCTCAAGGCAGATTATGTCAGGACTGCCAGATCAAAGGGTCTTTCCAACTGGACTGTTGTAATAAAACATGCCTTCCGAAACAGTGTGATCCCGGTTATTACTATCATGGCTACGCTTATTCCTGCAATGCTGGGAGGGTCTGTTATTATTGAACAGATATTCAGTATACCGGGTATGGGAATGCTTGCCTTTGAGGCAGTAACAACACGTGATTACAATGTAGTAATGGCAGTCGCTACAATCGGTGGTCTTTTAAATCTTGTAGGACTTTTATTTGGTGATATCGCATACGCCATGGTTGATCCGCGTATAAGTTTTGAGGACACAGAATAACAGGTATGGATAGCTCGATGAATAAAAAAAGCGATTGGGGCACATCATATGGTGAACTTGTCTGGAGAGAGTTTACCAAAAGCCGTTTGAGTGTGGTGTGTCTCGTCTTTATAATATTCCTTTTTATTGTGGCTATCCTTGCACCTTTCCTGGCCAACGACAAACCCTTTTATATTGTGATAGATGGTCAGATCTATTTCCCACTGTTCAAGGGGCTAAAGGCAACAGACTACAGTATTTTTCTTGCCACATTTGCAGGTATTATCCAACTCCTGCTTATAAAACGAAACCGGAAAACTCTGGACCCATCTATCAGGGGCAGTGTTTTAATGAGGCAGGTTGGCGTAATAGCAGGGCTATTGATGGTCGGGATAATACTGATCCAGGTGCTTATACCACACCGGCTGGATGCCGAAGATTACAAGGCAATGATTACATCAGGTAAAGCGGAAAAGGCAGTTTTTACTCCCATACCTTACGGTTATGCAAGAACAGATCTCCAGAGCAGAGAACAGCCGCCAAGTGCGGAACACTGGCTGGGCACCGATGATGTCGGGTCGGATGTGTTGTGCAGACTGATACATGGCAGCCGCATTTCGCTTTCTGTCGGATTTGTTGCTGTGGGGATATCATGCATAATCGGTATAATTATTGGTGCGATTCTCGGCTATTTTGGCGGAAAGGTAGATTTTTTTGGTATGCGGATTGTTGAAATAATGATGGCCATACCAACATTCTTTTTAATTATAACTATCGTGGCCTTTTTCCCGAGAAGCCTGTTTAACATTATGTTTATTATCGGTATCACAAGCTGGACCAGCGATGCGCGTTTTATCCGGGCCGAGTTTTTAAAATTGCGTAAACAGGATTTTGTCCAGGCTGCAAAATCTCTCGGTCTTCCATTAAAGAGCATCCTTTTCAGGCATATGCTCCCAAACGGAATAACTCCCGTACTTGTCAATGCCACATTCGGCATAGCCGGTGCAATATTTATTGAAGCGGCATTGAGTTTCCTGGGCTTTGGAGTTGCACCTCCAACACCAAGCTGGGGCCAGATGCTGAGTCTTGGAGTAAGTACAACCGGAAGATTTTTATGGTGGCTTACGCTGTTTCCCGGGCTTGCAATATTTTTTACTGTTCTGGCATATAACCTTGTTGGAGAAGCCTTGCGCGATGCCATAGATCCCAGATTAAGGCAGTAATACATGACTGAATTATTAAAAATAGAAGGGCTTACTACACAATTCAATACTGAAAAGGGCATTGTTAAGGCTATTCAGGACGTCAGCTTTTCTATACAAAAGGGGGAAACATTTGCACTGGTAGGTGAGAGCGGATGCGGAAAAAGTGTCACGGCCCTGTCTGTTATGGGGCTGATACCTGATCCACCCGGAAAAGTAGTTAAAGGCAGAATACTTTTTGAGGGAAAAAATCTGCTCGAGCTGAAGGAAAAGGAGATACGCTCTGTTCGCGGCAATAAAATTGCTATGATTTTTCAGGAACCCATGACTAGTCTTAATCCGGTATACACTATTGGTGATCAAATAGTCGAAGCAATAAAACTTCACCAGAAAAAAGATATTGAAAGCTCATGGAAGGAGGCAATTAATATCCTTCATAAGGTTGGTATTGCCGATCCTGAGCAAAGGGTTTATGAATACCCCTATCAGATGTCGGGAGGTATGCGGCAAAGGGTTATGATAGCCATGGGCATAAGCTGCTGGCCCGAACTATTGATTGCAGATGAGCCGACTACTGCTTTGGATGTAACAATACAGGCACAGATTCTGGACCTCCTTGATGAAATAAAGGATCAGTACAGCATGAGCGTACTTATCATTACCCACAATCTGGGGATAGTCGCTGAAAGGGCTGATAATGTCGCGGTTATGTATGCCTCCCGGATAGCGGAAATGGCTGAGTCAACTGCCCTGTTCGGAAATCCGCTGCACCCATATACCCTTGGCCTGTTAAACTCTCTTCCAAAACTTGGAGAGCAAAAGGAAAGACTCACAGCTATACCGGGAAATGTCCCTGATCCGCTGGACTTCCCTTCAGGGTGTAAATTCCATCCGAGATGTGCAATATGTGAAAATGATCCAAAATGCCTGTCCGAAGAGCCTCGGCTTGAAGAGAAAGAATCGGGTCATAGTGTGGCCTGCTGGAAGGTGTAACGAGTGTAAGAAATGACAGATAATAATATCATACTGAATATTGAAAATCTCAAGACCCATTTCCCTATAAAAACCGGTCTATTACGTAAAACCGTGGGTTATATAAAGGCGGTGGATGGTGTTTCTTTCTCTCTTAAGCGGGGTCAGGTTTTTGGACTGGTTGGTGAAAGCGGTTGCGGAAAAAGTACTGTGGCAAGAACTATTGTGAGGCTTGAGAAGGCGACATCGGGAAAAGTAACCTTTAATGATATTGATGTTCTCAATGCTGAGAAATCAGAGATTCTTGAATTCAGGAAAAATGTGAGTCTTGTTTTTCAGGACCCATACAGTTCTTTAAATCCCAGGATGACTGTTGGTAACATTATCGGCGAGCCTGTAAAGATTCATAAAATCGCTAAAGAAAGAGAGCTCTATGAAAAGGTATCCGATATCCTTACCAGGGTAGGGCTGTCACCGGAGTATATCAACCGGTATCCCCATGAATTCAGCGGAGGGCAGCGACAGAGGATTAGTATTGCAAGGGCCCTGGCCCTTAACCCTGAGCTTGTTATCTGTGATGAGCCTGTAAGCGCGCTTGATGTTTCAATCCAGGCACAGATACTGAATCTGTTAAAAAACCTTCAGGCCGAGTTTGACCTGACACTGCTTTTTATTGCCCATGATCTGGCGGTCGTTCAGTTTTTTTGTGATGTTATCGCCGTGATGTATCTGGGCAGAATTGTGGAGCAGGCAAAATCGGATGAACTGTATGCCAAACCATTCCATCCATACACAGAAGCCCTGATGTCGGCCATTCCGCAAATTGATCCTTTATTAAGAAAAAAAAGAGCTGCGCTTAAGGGTGAGGTGCCAAGTATTGTAAATCCTCCTGAAGGATGCAGTTTTCATCCCAGATGCCGTTATGCCCGGGAAAAATGTTCCGAAATTATACCCAAGCTTGAATTAAAAGAAGCCGGGCATATGGTCGCATGTCATTTCCCTCTATCCTGAAAACTTCTTATGATGTATTGAAAATAGTTTCAATCCCTGATAGTGTTTTTTAAAAACAGGTTTAGTTCTCTATTTCATCTATTATAGGAGCCGGTCCATGAAATCCATAGGACGAATCACAGTCTTCTCAGGTTTTATATTCTGTCTGTTCCTTGCAGCATGTTCAATCGAAAAAAATGAAACAGAACGTTTTAATATATTCCTGGATGAGGAATGGAAATATGCCATGCAGGAATATCCCACCTTGGCAACATCCGTAGGATATCCGGGGCAGAATGATCGCTGGACAGATATATCATTACAGGCTTTCTCCAGGCGTGAATCCCGCACCAGGGAGGCATTAAAAAGATTACAGGATATAAACAGGGCTAGGCTTAATGGAAAAGACAGGCTTAATTATGATCTTTATCTTCATGATCTGAAACTGGATGTCGAAGGGCAGCATTTTTTAGACAGATATTTGCAAATCAGTCAGATGGGTGGCATCCAGAAAAGTATTTCAAACACCTTGAACCGTGCTCCGGCGTTAACAGCAAAAGATTATCAGGATATCCTGGCACGTTTTAAAAAAGTGCCTGTGCAGATTGATAATACTATCATACTTCTGGAGGAAGGGCTTAAGGCCGGTATCACCTATCCCCGAATCACCCTGCGTGATATTCCGAATCAGATAAAGGCAATGACAGCGGTTTCTGATAATCCCATTATGAAGGTCTTTAATTCCTTTCCGGATTCCGTTTCTGTGGAAAAACAAAAAAAGATAAAAGATGAGGCTCATGAGACCCTTGTTAATCTGGCTATCCCTGCCTTTGAAAAATTATACGACTTTTTTGTTAACACAAACATTCCCGGAGCAAGAGAGACTATAGGTTGGTGTGATCTGCCTGAAGGAAAGGAATGGTACTCCTATCTGGTAAAAACTTATACAACAACAGAAATGAGTCCTGAGGAGATTCATAATCTGGGATTAAGTGAAGTAAAGAGAATTCGTGGTCAGATGGAAGATATTATGAAGGATACCGGTTTTAACGGGACCTATAAGGATTTTCAAAAATTCATGCTCAGTGATCCCCGGTTTTTCTTTGAGTCTCCTGAAGATCTTGTAGTTGCATGCAGAGACATAGCAAAACGCGCCGATTACAGTCTTCCCAGGCTTTTCGGCAAGCTTCCCCGTCTGCCCTATGGAGTATTGCCAGTCCCGGCCTATATTGAGAAATCACAGCCTGCTGCCTATTTTCAAACGGGTAACATGAAAAATGGCATTGCCGGGACATTTTTTGTGAATACATGCAACCTTCCATCCAGGCCCAGGTGGGGCTTGACACCCCTTGTATTACATGAAGCGGTTCCCGGTCACCACCTTCAATTAGCTTTGGCTGGTGAAGAGGAGAAATTCCCCAATTTCAGGCGTTATGGAGGTTATACGGCCTATATAGAAGGATGGGCGCTTTATGCCGAAAGCCTTGGTTATGAAATGGGTATGTATAAGGATAAGTATATACAATTCGGTCAGCTTAATTATGAAATCTGGCGCGCTATACGTTTGGTTGCAGATACAGGTATTCACTATTATGGGTGGAGCAGACAGCAGGCAATTGATTATTTTAAAGAGAACATGGCCAATACCGAACATGATATCATAGTTGAAGTAGACCGGTATATTGTCATGCCTGCCCAGGCGTTAACCTATAAGGTTGGGCAGTTAAAGATAAAAGAGTACAGGAAATACTGCCAGGATCAGTTAAAGGAACAATTTGATCTAAGGGCGTTTCATGATTATTTGCTTGCACAGGGTGCGCTTCCGATGGGTATATTGGAAAATCAGGTCAAAGAATGGGCATCAGAAATTAAAAATAAAAGTACTCAAAAAAAGGGATAAACCATGTGCCTTGCAGTTCCATCGAAGATAGTTGAAATAAATAGTGATATGGGGATTGTGGATGTGGACGGAGTCAAAAAGGAAGTCGGGCTCCATCTAGTTGAAGACCCAAAGGTAGGGGATTATGTAATTGTGCACGCCGGATTTGCTATCAATAAGATAGACGAGGATGAAGCGCTTGAAACCTTGAAGGTTTTTAGAGAAATAGCAGAAAAAATATGATCCTGTTTAAATTAATCATTCCTGAACGTGCAACTTGTAGGGATGAACCTGTGTGTTCACCCGAAAAAAGTATTAAATTTTGATTTGTATGCAGAAGTATATTCCAAGTACACAATGAATAAGAATAATATCGCAAAAAATATCCTCATCAACGGCATAGTCCAGGGGGTGGGATTCAGGCCTTTTATCTATCAGCTTGCCTTTAAATATGATCTTAAGGGTAAGATAGCGAATACATCCGAAGGCGTTTCAATTCATTTGGAAGGCCGGGAATATGCAATTGGAGAGTTTATAAACGATCTGAAGAGTAACCCCCCATCTCTCTCTCAAATAACCGGGATACAGTCATTTCCTGATGAGATAAAAGGCTGTCAGGATTTTTCCATTTCAGAAAGTATGACCGGTAAGGCCATGTCGACACTTATCTCGCCTGATGTTTCCGTGT
>JASFHE010000006.1:0-32236 GCA_050123415.1 Desulfobacteraceae bacterium
AGCAAGTAACTATTGAGGAAAATGGCAAACCCCTATCGATCAGAACCCAATGTAAGGGCGTTTGCGGTAAAATTTTCCAGGCTGTTGGTGTTGCATTACCTCCGACAATCATGGAAATCTAATCATGATTAAATAAGAAACCGGTAGTGCCAAGATAAATTTATACTACAATAACACACTGATATCATTAGAATGTTTAAAACAAACTGTTCAAAATCAGTTAAAATATCAATTGACCAAGAACAGTGCGTTGGTGGGCGTCCATAAGAAACCAAGAAACTCTGAAAACAGTTTTGAATTTATATTTATATTCGTAATCAATAAAACAGAAATGGTAAATTCAAGTTTTACCCCGTTAAATAAGACTTGGATTTTTCAAATGTTACCTTCGGTATTTAACTGGGTGAATCATTTTTAATGCTATGGTAAGTAATAATCACTTATCTTATTTTTAATATGACAATCTTTCTGTATAACACCCTATTTGTAAAGATATACAGAGCCATAGAATAACGTTATGAGTCAATGCACATATTTTGAGTGATTAAAAGCACTATGATTCCTGATTATTTACTGAACCGGAATTTTACGGACAACAATGTAAACAGATATTCAAAAGAGGAGAGAAAATAATGAATAATTTCACAAACCGATTAAAAACCTGGCTTTGCCTGATTTGCCTTATATTATTTTGCAGCTCTATTGCTCAGGCAGAAGAAATAACTCTCGAAACCTTGATCGATCGCCAGAAGGTTCAGGATTTAATTACCCGCTATTACTACAACTTCGGTGGAACACCTGAAAGTTTTGCAAACTTTTATGTGGAGAATGGAGAGCTGATTCTGATCGGTCAGAGTTTTAAGGGTAGAAAGGCTATTGCCAGGGCTTATACATTTCCTGATGGTGAAACACCCAAGAATTTTTCATTCAATAGTCTTATCAGTAATTTACTCATTACGGTGAAAGGTGATACCGCCAGGGCGCAACTGGTGTGGACCGAGAATGTGGTGCAAAAAGAAAGGGATCCGGTACAGCAGCCATTTCAGGGTCGGGAGTACTCCACTTTCGTTAAAATAGATGGTAAGTGGCTGTACCTTACTCGCGAACTCAAGGGCGGAACCGAGCCGCCAGATGGTTGGGGGAAGTAGTTGATAAATAGGACACCCACCTTCTTTACCGCAACGCGAAGAAACGATCTCCGATTAGCACTTGTTTGTATTTATATAAAATGCAGGCTGCCGTCGTCGCCAAGGCTATGCCAGGCCAGGGAAGCATTTTAGCCTGAAGGCTGTTAGGGGAAAAATTTAAAATGAATTCCCCGGCTTTTGCCGCCATAGCCTTGGGCGGCGGATCAGCCGGGGAATGACGGAGGTGTTACACCTTCTCCAATCGAACGGCGCAGGCCTTGAATTCCGCGGTTTTGGAAACCGGATCAAATGCCGGATTGGTAATCCAGTTTGCACATCCTTCCCTGAAATGAAAATCCATCCAGACCAATCCCTTCGGTACCTGGGGCGTAATTTGGGCAAAAACCTCTACCGCTCCCCTGCGCGACGCAACTTTTATCCTGTCTCCCTGTGAAATCCCAAGCGCCATTGCATCCTCTGCTGAAATATCCGCAGTTTCCTTTCCTAAAAGATCGTTGAGCCCTTTGCAGCGTCCGGTCTGCGTACGTGTATGGTAGTGATATAACCTTCTTCCGGTACTTAGGACTAAAGGATACTCATCATCTGCCTGTTCGGCAGGGGGCGTCCATTCAAGTGCTGCAAATTTCCCTTTGCCTGCAGTAAAGTTGCCCTCTTTATGCATTACTGTAGTACCGGGATGACTGGTATCAGGGACAGGCCATTGCAGGCCGTCATTTTCAATCCTGCTGTATTTTATTCCGGCAAACAGGGGAGAAAAGACTGATATCTCATTATCCCATATTTCCCTGGCGCTGGCAGACTGCCATTCCTGCCCCATGCGACGGGCAATTTCCCTGAAAATCCACCAGTTGGGCATGGCCTCTCCGGGAGGGTTAACGGCTTTACGCACCATACTGACACGTCTTTCACTGTTTGTAAACGTGCCTTCATCTTCACTCCATGCGGCAGCAGGAAAAACCACATGGGCAAATCGAGTGGTTTCCGTAGGGAAAATATCATTGCATACAAGAAATTCGGCATTTGTCAGGCAGTGCTCAACATGATTTATATCAGGTTCGGTATTGGCAATATTCTCGCCAAAAATATACAGGGCCTTTATAGTGCCGTTCCCCAGGCCGTCTATCATATCGGGTATCATCAGGCCGGGTGTTGATGGGAGTTCGGCTCCCCATGCCTTTTCAAACTTTGCCCTGGAATCATCATTAAACACCTTCTGGTATCCGGGATAATCTGCCGGTAATGCCCCCATATCACAGGCTCCCTGAACATTATTCTGCCCCCTTAAGGGATTGACGCCACCGCATTCAAAACCGACATTACCAAGAAGCATCTGAAGGTTTGCGCAGCTCATAACGTTATTAACGCCGCATGTATGTTCCGTGATTCCTAAGGTATAGATGAGCATTGCGGGTTTTACAGATGCAAGTTTTCGCGCTACCTGTCTTATTGTTTCAGCATCCACACCTGAAATTTCCGCTGCCCGTTCAGGCGGATAAGACATCACCACATCTTTCATTGCATCAAAACCTGTTGTGTGGGCAGCAACATATTCATGGTCATAGAGCTCCTCAGTGATCAGGACATGCATTAATCCGTTGATCAGGGCCACATCAGACCCTACCTTTATCTGCATGTATGTCTGCGCATGCTCTGCAATCCCGTTGTATCTGGGATCTGCAACAATCAAATGTGCCCCATTCCTTACTGCCTGCTTTACCCATGTGGATGCCACAGGATGGGCTTCGGTCATGTTCGAGCCTATTACAAAAAACAGCTTCCCGTGCCGGAATTCTCTGAAGGAGTTTGTCATGGCGCCGGAACCGAATGACTGAGCCAGTCCTGCCACAGTAGGGGCATGACAGGTGCGCGCGCAATGGTCAATATTATTGGTTCCGATAGTTGCCCTGAACAGCTTTTGCATGTTATATGAGTCTTCGTTGATACTGCGGGCGCAGCTTATACCTGCCAGGGCATCAGGGCCATGTTCCTGCTTGATCTGAAGAAATTTTTGTGCAACAAGGTCAAGGGCCTCATCCCATGAAGCCTCCCTGAAGCCATTGTTTTCTTTTATAAGAGGGCTGGTCAAACGCTCTCGGGAGTGAATAAAATCATATCCGAAACGCCCTTTAACACACAGACGCCCGTGGTTAGGTTCTGCACCTTCAACACCTGTAACCCTGATAATTTTATCATCCTTTACATGAAGCAGTTGCTGGCAGCCCACACCGCAGTAAGGACAGGTTGTACGAATTTTTCTTGCTTCATTGGCGATAACCTGTCCAAATGTCTTTTTTTCAAATAATGCCCCTGTCGGACAGGCCTGCACACACTGGCCGCAATGTGTGCAGTGCTCATAGTCAACCACCGGATAACATCCGCGGGAATGATCTTTCCTTGGGCCGTAGGGCTCCGGAATTGCGCTGTTTACCTGTATTTCATTACAGGCCTGAATACAACGGCCGCAGCCAATGCAGCGGCTGAAATCCCTGACGATCATGGGCGTTTCATCATCCAGGGGATGTCCTTCATATTTCAGTTCAAGATCATCGCCACTGACACCATATTCTATGGCAAGCTCCTGAAGGCGGCAATCGCCATATGAAGGGCACATTATATTATGCCATGGCTGTTCCATGATTTTAAACTGGCTCCGGGTCCAGTTATCCTGGGATTGATCCATTATAAGACAATTATGGGCACCGGAGGCAATCAGCATTTCAAGATTTGTTTTTCGGGCCGTCCTGACAGCGGGACTTTCAGTTAATATTTTCATGCCCTTCCCTGCCGGGGTATCACATGCCGTAAGCAGCCTGTCGCTTCCTTCAACCTGGACCAGACAGATACGGCACCGGCCTGTGGGTGATGCCTCCGACAGATAGCATAGCGTGGGGATTTTTATATTGTTTTTTTCCGCTACTTCCAGGATGGTCTGTCCTTCCTCAAATGAAACCACCTTATGATTTATTTCAAGTTCTTGCATGGTAAATTTCCTTTCGATCAATGTATAAGATTCAAATTTATTATCCACCTGGTTATACCGCAGACATCAGTATCCGATAACACCTCAGGCATCTGTCTGCCTCAGTTCTTGCCTGGGAGGGGGTTAAACCGTCTTCCACTTCATCAAATCCGTTTACGCGGATTTCAGGATCAAGAACGAAAGGCTCTTCTCTTTCGGTTATGCCAGGGTAGGGAAAAATTTCTTCCGGATCATAAACACCTTCTGCGGAGGCAAGAGACAGCAGCAGGTCATTTGTCCCGGATTTACATTCCCCCTGCTGCAGATATTGAGAAATAAAACGGGCGGCGTTTTTACCAGCTGCCAGAGCACCGATCAGGGTCTGGGGACCTGTAACACAGTCACCACCACCAAAGACCTGTTGTTTGTCGGATTGAAAAGTTGTCTGGTCAACCACAAGGGTCTTCCATGGCGTAAGCACATCTTCTTCGGGGAGTACACAGTCTACGACACATACCTGACCGACTGCCGGGATGATTACATCGCAGTTAATAACAAAATCGGATACTTCAACGGGAACAGGCCTTCTTCTTCCCGAGACATCAGGCTCTCCCAGTTCCATGCGGCGGCATTTTATTCCAGCCACTGCGTTATTTTCTGCTATTATCTCAACAGGAGCCACAAGATGATGAAATTTTATACCTTCTTCTTTTGCCTCTCTGATTTCCTGCGGATCGGCCGGCATTTCGGCCTCTGTTCTTCGGTAGAGCAGATTAACATCCTCAAATCCCAGCCTTCTGGCAGTACGCACACAGTCCATTGCCACGTTTCCTCCACCGATTACCACCAGTTTTTTACCTTCAACCGGCTTCCTTCCCCTTGCTGATTCGGAAAGAAAATGAACCCCTGTCAAAAAACACCGGTATCCCGCGTCTTCTCCTTCGCAACGCATTTTGGATGAATCAGGGGCACCGACTCCAACGAACACTGCTTCATATCCTTGGGCAGCTACTTCCTCCATGCTTATGTCTTTTCCTACATTTACACCGTATTTTATCTCTACCCCGAGTTTTTCCAGTATAGCCACTTCATGTGCGATAACATTTCTGGGCAGCCGGTAGGAGGGAATGCCGTAGGCGGCCATACCGCCCGGGCCTTCCTGTGCTTCAAATATGGTACAGGTATAGCCTTGTCCGGCAAGATAATAGGCGCATGAAATTCCGGCAGGTCCCGCGCCGATTATGGCGACTTTCTGTTTTTGAACAGCCGAAGGTGTTTCATCGGTTTCAATAGCGCCATTCATTTCACGGTCAGCCAGAAATCTTTTTATGGCGCGTATTCCAATGGGCTCATCCAGGAGGCCTCTGCGGCAGTTGCTTTCACATGGCCGGACGCAAACCCTTCCTATGGTGCCCGGCATGGGACAGTCTTTTCGTACTATGTCCATTGCCTTTTGCCAGTTACCCATCCTGACATTTTCAATGTATCCCGGGATATCCACATGAGAAGGACAGGCATTAATACACGGGGCAGTGACTACATGGGTATACTCTCCTTTTCTCACCTCCCGTTTTTTTTCAATGACTTCAATAAATGAATCTTCATATGCATCAAGGATATCCAGAACGGGTTTCGCTATGGTGCGGCCGATATCACACTTTCCTGTTGCGCTGATGTGACGCACCATATCTCTTATGAATTCAAGATCACTTGTTTTACCGTGACCTTCTACAATCCTTTCCATAACACTGCACAGGCGGACTGTTCCCAGCCTGCACGGTGTGCATTCTCCGCATGATTCAGAAGCAACACGCATTAAATAGGCATAAAGCATATCAACAGGATCAATATTCCTTTCCCATATCATTACACCGCCCCATCCCATCAGGGATTTTGTGCTCTGCCCTGAAAGTTGACCGCTTATAACTGAATTTGCGTTATTAACAATATCACTGCCCTTTTCCCAGGTATTCAAAACAGGAAGTTCCATTTTGCTATCCTCCATCTAATTTTTTTTTCTATTCACCATTAATCTATCTTTGAAAGATTCACAGCGCATACCTTGTACTCCGGTATTTTGGCCACCGGATCAAGGGCCGCACTGGTAAGTAAATTGGCCGCGCCACCTGCGTAGTGGAAGGGGATAAACACGGTGCCGGTTACGGCCTTTTCGGATATCCTTGCCACTGCTTCTATTTCACCTCTTCTTGATACAACCTTTAGAATATCACTTTCCGAGATATTATATGCGTTCGCATCCTCACCCGATATTTCCACAAAGCTTCTCGGAGCCAGTTCGTTTAATCCTTCGGATTTCATGGTCATGGTCCCTGTGTGGTACTGGTATAGAACCCTGCCGGTGGTCAGGTACATGGGGTATTCTTCATCAACCATTTCTGCCGGGGGTTTGTAGTCAATGGCATGAAACACTCCCTGTCCGCATGAAAATTTGCCCACATGCAGGCACGGCGTACCGGGGTGGTCGGTATTTGGACAGGGCCAGTGGAGTCCGTCATTTTCAATACGGTCATAATTGATACCGCAGTAAGAAGGTGTTACCCGGGAAATCTCCTTCATGACCTCTTCGGGATTGCTGTATTCCATATGATATCCCATTCTTCGGGATATTTCACATATTATGTCCCAGTCATCCCTTGCCTGACCCGGAGGCGCCACTGCCTTTCGGACTCTCTGGACCTTGCGCTCGGTATTTGTAAATGTGCCGTCCTTTTCGGCAAATGATGCCGAGGGAAGAACCACATCTGCCAGCTCTGCGGTTTCTGTCAAAAAGATATCCTGAACAACCAGAAAATCCAGGTTTTCCAGGCTCTTTTTTGTATGGTTCAGGTTCGGGTCCGAAATCATGGGATTTTCACCTATGATATAAAGGGCCTTTAATTCTCTCTCATGGGCCTTTTCCATCATTATTGTTGCAGTGAGTCCAACCTCGGCCGGAAGCCCGGAAACACCCCAGGCCTTTTCCATCCTTTCCCTTGCAGAGTTGTCAGTAACAGCCTGATAACCGGTATATACGTTGGGCAACCCTCCCATATCACAGGCCCCCTGAACGTTGTTCTGTCCGCGAAGGGGATTAACACCCCCTCCCTCAATGCCGACATTCCCGCAGAGCATTGCAAGGTTTGCCGTGGATTTCACATTGTCCGTTCCTGTGGTATGCTGTGTTATTCCCATGGAATAGAATATTGAGGCGGTCTTTGCATTAGCAAAAAGCCTTGCTGCCTCTATTAACCGGTCCTTTGAAATACCGGTAATCTCCTCAACATACTCCGGCGTATACTTTTCAACAGTTGCCTTCAGTTCGTCAAAGCCCACGGTCCTGCTTTTTACATATTCTTTGTCATAGAGATCTTCTTTTATAATTACACGCATCATACCGTTCATCCAGGCAACATCACTGCCTAAATTCTGCCTGAGCCAGACATCGGCGAATTTGGTAATGGGGATTTTTCTCGGGTCAACCACTATCAGTTTTGTACCGTTATATTTAACCGCCCTTTTTATATAGGATGAAAGGACCGGGTGGTTTTCTGTCGTGTTTGAACCGGTAATCAGGATCACGTCCGACTTTTCAATATCCGCTATGGGATTGGTCATTGCACCGCTCCCAAACGCCGCAGCCAGCCCGGCTACTGTGGAGGCATGACAGAGACGCGCGCAATGGTCTATATTATTGGTACCTATTACCGCCCTTGTAAATTTCTGGGCAAGGTAGTCTTCTTCATTGGTTATGCGGGCGCTGCACAGGGTTGCAACGGAATCAGGGCCTGAGGATTTTTTGATGGCGCCAAGTTTTTCTGCAACAAGATCAAGGGCCTCCTCCCAGCCAGCCTCTCTGAATTTGCCGTTCTCCTTTATTAAAGGGGTCTTTAAACGATTCTCATGATTTACAAAGTCATAGCCGAATCTTCCCTTTACACAGAGGCTTCCGAAATTCGGTTTTACGTCTTTTACACCTGTTACCCTTACTATCCTGTTGTCCTTTACATGGAGATAAAGCTGGCAGCCCACACCGCAGTAGGGGCAGGTAGTACGAACTTTCTTTGCCTCATTGGCGGTAATCCGGCCAAATGCCTTTTTTTCAAACAGTGCTCCTGTGGGGCAGGCCTGCACACACTCGCCGCAATGGGTACAGTTTTCATAATCTGCAATCGGATACCACCCTGCAGGATGATCTTTCCTTGGGCCATAGGGCTCCGGAATTGCCATGTTCACCTGCACCTCATTGCAGGCCTGGATACAGCGGCCGCAGCCAATGCAGCGGCTGAAGTCCCTTACGATCATGGGAGTTTCATCATCCAGGGGATGGCCTTTGTAGTTAAGCTCAAGACCATCAACCCTGACACCATACTCTATGGCAAGATCCTGAAGGCGGCAGTCACCATATGAAGGACACATTATATTATGCCATGGCTGCTCCATGGTTTTTAACTGGCTTTGTGTCCAGTTATCCGGTGATTGATCCATTATAAGACAGCTATGAGCGCCTGAGGCAATCAGCATTTCAAGATTTGTTTTTCGGGCCGTCCTGACAGCATAACTCTCAGTTAATATTTTCATACCTTCCCCTGCCGGGGTATCACATGCGGTAAGCAGTCTGTCACTTCCTTCAACCTGGACCAGACAGATACGGCACCGGCCTGTGGGCGATGCCCCTGCCAGATAGCATAGCGTTGGGATGATTATATTATTTTTCTCCGCTGCTTCCAGGATGGTTTGTCCTTCCTCAAATGAAACCACCTTATGATTTATTTCCAGTTCCGGCATGATAAACTTCCTTTCGATCTTTTTGTCTTATTTCATTTCCGATACTATCCGCATGGTCTCTTCAATTTCTTCCTGTGTCACTGTTTTCCGGAGGGTTTCTATATTATGCATTACCTCGGAAAACCGTGCGCCTTCCGCAGCACTGACCCACTCAAGCTGAAGCCGCTCCGGCCGGATACCTGATTTCTCCATTTTCTTTTTCATCTTTATTATCCGTTTCTCGGTCCAGTGGTTGGCGTCTATGTAGTGGCAGTCATTGATATGGCAGCCGCTCACAAGGATTACAGGAACACCGTTTCCAAATGCGTGCCACAGGAAGGCCTCCGAAACCCTTCCTGAACACATGGTACGTATCAGCCGGACATTGGTGGGATACTGCATCCTTGAGGTACCCGCAAAATCCGCCCCGGCATAGGAACACCAGTTACAGGCAAAGGCCAGGGTTTTAAGGCGGGGATTTTTTGCTGTCATTGCATCAATCTGACTGAAAATCTGGTGATCGGAAAAATGGTTCATATGAATGGCGCCGGTGGGGCATTCCGCCCCGCAGGTCCCGCATCCCATGCAGGCCGCAGAGTTGACCTGAGCGGGGATCTTCTTTTTAACATCCACGGTTATTGCATTGTAGGGGCATACCTTAGCACATATTCCGCAGGATATGCAGTGCTCCGGGCTGACCTCTGATGTAATAGGTTCGGTCAGGATTTTTCCATCGTGCATAAGGCGAACTGCCCGCATGGCTGCGGCTGATGCCTGGGTTACGCTGTCCTTGATATCCTTTGGGCCTTCACTGCACCCGGCAAAAAAGATACCCCGGGTCGCGGCATCCACAGGCTGGAGCTTTGGATGCGCCTCAAGAAAGAAACCGTCCGAAGAAAGCTGAAGCCCCAGCATTTCCTGAAGCCTGTGTGTGGAAGCGGAAGGTTTTATACCCACTGCCAGTACCAGCATGTCCAGATCGTGCCGGTCTACATTCCCGTTATTAATATTTTCAACGGATACACGCAGGCTGCCGTTCGGGAGTTCTTCCACTGTCCCGGGCAGGTTGCGCAGAAACTTAACCCCCTGGCGCCGGCTTCGCCTGAAAAGATCCTCAAATCCCTTGCCAAAGGCACGGATATCAATAGCAAATACTTTGATATCAACATCAGGTTCATGCTCCTTTGCGATAAGTGAACTTTTTATGGTATTCATGCAGCAGACATTTGAACAATAGGCATGGCCTTTCCCCAGAGACCGTGAACCGACACACTGGATAAATCCTATGGTCCTGGGGTGTTTCCTGTCCGAGGGGCGGAGTATTTCTCCCTTTGTGGGACCTCCGGCATTTATAAGACGTTCAAACTCCATGCTGGTAAGGACGTTTTCAAATCTGGTGTATCCGTATTCGTCCATCTCGGTCGGATCATAGGGCTCCGCACCCGTTGCAACAATAACAGTGCCGACCTTTTCAATTATTTCCTGATCTGACATCTTGAAATCAATACAGTTCTTGTCGCATACATCAAGGCATTTCCCGCATACCACCGGGTTGTTTCCCAGGCATTCATTGATGTTAATAAGGTAGGCCGAAGGCACTGCCTGTGCAAATGGTGAGTATATTGCCTTTCTGGAGGACAGCCCAAGGTCGAATTCATCAGGCCGAACCACAGGACAAACCTTTGCGCATTCTCCGCAGGCCGAGCAATCGGTCTCCGAAACATACCTGGCCCTTTTTATGATCTTTATTTCAAAATTGCCTACATAGCCTTTTACATCAACCACCTCCGAAAGTGTCATGAGTTTGATCCGGGGATGTTTGGCAACATCCGCCATCTTTGGACCGAGGATACAGATGGAACAGTCGATAGTTGGAAATGTCTTGTCCAGCTGGGCCATAATACCGCCGATAGAGGGGCTTTTTTCGACAAGCACCACTTCATAGCCTGAATCCGCAAGGTCAAGGGCCGCCTGAATACCTGCCACACCGCCTCCTATTACCATTGTGCGGCGTGTAAGGGAAATGGTTTCAGGGGTGAGGGGAGCAAGATGACGCACCCTTGCAACGGCCATTTTAACCAGGTCTATTGCCTTTTCGGTAGCAGCTTCCGGCTCATGTATGTGAACCCAGCTTACATGTTCGCGTATATTGGCCATTTCAAAAAGGTAGGGATTGATCCCGGCCGTTTGGACCATCTGCCGGAATGTAGTTTCATGAAGTCGCGGGGAACAGGATGCCACCACCACACGATCAACGTTGTGTTCTGCGATATCTTCACGTATTTTTTCCTGACCCGATTCCGAACAGGCGTAAAGTATGTCTCTTGCAATCACTACATCTTCAAATCCTGAAGCCTCCATGGCAACCCTGGCACAGTCAACGGTCTTTCCTATGTTTAATCCGCAGTGGCAGATAAAAACTCCTACCCGCGGAGTATCTTCTTCGGTTAAGTTTTTCTTCATATTTCCATCTGTCTCCTTAAAAAATATAAAGCAACAGGGTATAAGCCTCGACATGAACATGGATATCCATGTACGGGCTTTCCTGCGGTAAAACAGAAAAAATAAACCTGCAGGGCTTCGCAGGGATGCCTGAACGGAAAAAACTGCACCAAAGGGTGATAAGCGTCAGTCTATGATTGAGTTAAAATCCGATATGGCACCATTTTTCAGTCAACAGGACGTATTTACCAACCACGGGTAAATTTTGAACGCTCCTGTCATGTGAATCCCAAAAAATGATGCATAGTGTAGATTATCCTTTTTAGAGTTGAGGTGGAATATATCATGGAAGATCATTTTGTCAACTCGGAGGCCAGGTTAAGGGCGCGCTTATTAAATAAAACAGACTGGTCTGTACCCTTTTTTACCGCACTAAAACGAGCAGGGCAGACTTCAAGGCATGTTCCGCATTTTATGCATTTCTCCTGGTCAATAACATGGATCTGTTTTTTACCGCCTGTAATCGCATCAACAGGACATCTTTTCAGGCAGATCATACAGGCCTTACATTCTTTCGGGTCTATATAGTAAGAAGGGGCTTCGTTAATTAACCTGTCAGCTTCTTCATTGGTGTAAAGATTTGAATATCCGTCCTGATTCGCCATAACTGGATCATGCAATGACAGTTTCTCCTGTTTTACCAGCTTAATGTAGGGGATCAGCCCTGTAATCTTATCAAGTCTGCTCTTTAATTCAATTCCGTCTATTCCTTCGCTTTTGCCGAGAGGGCCCAGTTCCTCTATCTCCCTGCCAAATTCATTCATAATATTGGCGAAGCGGGTTCCTTCACCGGCAGATACCCATTCGATTCGCAGCCTTTTCGGATTTATCCCTATGTTCTCCAGCAGTTTTTTACACAGGCTTACCATGCTCAGGGCATCGTAATTTCCTTCGGGATTATAATGGCAGTTGTTAATATGGCAACCGCCTACAAAAACAGCGTCCTGTCCGGTTGAAAAGGCCAGGAGTATGTGTTTAAGGTCAACCCTGCCGGAGCACATCACTCTTATTAATCTTATATAGGCAGGATATTGAAAACGGGAAACACCGGCAAGGTCAGCCCCGCCATAACAGCACCAGTTGCATATCATGCCTAATATCTTCGGCTTGTATTTTTTTCCTTTACTCATTCGCTCCTGCTTCTTTTTTCCAAACCGCACCAGTCATCTGATCAATTTTATCACAGAGATCTCCTTTAGAACCTGCCGCTATGATCTGGCTGCAAAGCTCTTCATCTGTGTAGTGCTTTAGCCGGATGGCCCCTGTCGGGCATTTTGAGTTGCAGAGGCCGCATCCTTTGCAAAGAACGGGAATAACCCAGGCCTTTTTGCCCTTTCGTGTATCCTTCAACTCTATGGCGCCATAGGTACAGGCCGGAACACATACCCCGCATCCTATGCACATCTTCTCTTCTACTTCGCAAACAGAGCCTGAGGCTGTAACAGTATCGTTTGAAAGAAGCGTTAACACCCTTCCGGCAGCCCCATGGGCCTGGTTTATTGTTTCGGATATAAGCTTTGGATAATGGGCCATACCGCACTGGTAAACACCTTCCGCCGCAAAATCAACAGGCCTTAACTTGACATGGGCTTCCTGAAAAAAACCGTCCTGCCCCAGGGGTATCTTGAATAATCCTGATACTTCACTGCTTTCCGCCGAAGGAATGACTGCTGCGGACAAAACAAGATAATCCGCATCAAGAGCAAGCCTTTCCCCCAGAATAAAATCAATCGTTATTACCCGTAAAACAGGTTTTCCTTCAACTTCAATCGTTTCGACCTGAGGTTTATCCTCCGCCTCATAGCGGATGAACTTTATATCTTTATGTGATGCCTCCCGGTAAAAATCCTCCTTAAAGCCATAGGTCCTCATATCCCTGTATAGGATACAGATATCCATCCCGGGATTTATCTCTTTAAGTTTTAAGGCGTTCTTTATGGCATGGCTACAGCATACCCTTGCGCAGTAGTTTCTGTCTTCGTTCCTGCAGCCTACGCACTGGATCATCACCAGACTCCCGGCATGGAGGATCTTTTCTTCTTTTTTGAATATATGCTCTTCCAGCTCCAGCTGGGTTAACACCTTCTCATTTTGCCCGTATAGATATTCAGCTGGTTTATATTCATCTGCACCTGTGGCAATTATCGTTGCTCCGTGTCTTATCCCGGTCAGTCCTCTTTCTGACCTGATCCTGGTAATAAAATTTCCCACATAACCGGAAGCATCCAGGATTACTGCATCAGTGTATATATGTATTAGCGGGTGCTGATTAACCTTGCGTACAAGATCATTCAGAAAGGGCTGAACATCGGAACCTTCAAGCATATAATGCAGTCTTCGCGCCATTCCGCCAAGTTCCGGCTGCTTTTCCACCAATGAAACCTCATGCCCCTGGTTTGCTATTGACAGGGCGCAGGTCATGCCTGCAATACCGCCTCCAACCACTAATGCTCTTTTGTCAACAGGCAGGTCAAATTCCTGCAGGGGTTCGAGATGGCGCACCCTTGCCACGGACATGCGGATCAGTTCTTTGGCCTTTTTTGTTGCAGCCTCTTTTTCCTTTGAGTGAACCCAGGAGCAATGCTCTCTGATATTGACCATGTCATAATAATACTGATTAATCCCGGCTTCCCGGAGGGTGTCCCTGAACAGGGGCTCATGAGTCCTCGGCGTACAGGCTGCCACAATTACGCGGTTTAATCCCCGTTCTTTGATATCCCTTGCCAGCATGGCAGCCGCCTCCGTGGAGCATATGAACAGATTTTCTTCGGCATGGACCACGTTGGGCAGGGTCATGGCGTATTCCACGGTATCCGGGACATCCACTATCCTCCCGATGTTTGCCCCGCAATGACACACATACACACCTATTCTCGGCTCCTCTGCGGAGACATCCCTTTCCGGGGGATATTCCCGTTCCCCGGACAGCTTTCCGCGCCTGCCCGAAAGCAGCTCTCCGCATCGGGAGCCTGCTCCGCTTGCGGTCAGGACCGATTCGGAAATATCCATTGGACCCTGGAAGGCACCGCTCACAAATATTCCCGGCCGGGAGGTCTCCGTGGGATTAAAAGGATTGATCTTGCAAAATCCGTGGGCATTGAGTTCTATGCCGAAGGTCTTTGCCAGTCCTTTTACATCGTCCGGGGGTGTCAGGCCGACACACAATACGACCATTTCGAATTCTTCCTCTTTAACACCACTGCCCGGAGTGGCATAGCTGACTGTAATATTCCTGGTTTCCGGGTCTTCCCTTACTATTGATGCATAGCTTCTTATGAACCTTACACCGGGAAGTTCCTCTGCCCTCTGATAAAAGCGCTCGAAATCCTTGCCATGGGATCTGATATCATTATGGAATACGGTGCAGGTCGCATCTTCATAGTGGTCCTTTGTAAGGATCACCTGTTTTTGTGTGTAGGTGCAGCACACCGATGAGCAATAGCTGTTATCGCCCCTGGTAACCCTCCTGGACCCGACGCATTGAATCCAGGCTATTTTACGGGGGTGTTTTTTATCCGAGGCACGCAGTATCTCACCTTCGTATGGTCCGGTAGCACACAGGAGACGCTCGTAATCAAAGGCCGTTACCACATTCACATACTCTTTGTAATGATACTCTTTCCTTACATCAGGATCAAAGGGCTCGATTCCGGGAGCAAGAATTATTGCCCCTACATTTATTTCAATTTTCTCCGGCTTCTGATTAAAATCTATGGCGTCATTCTTACACACACCTTTACAGATACTGCATTTCCTCTCTTTAAGGTAGAGGCAGCTTTCGTCTATATATGTAACAAGTGGTATTGCCTGGGAAAAGTATATATGAATGGCCTTGTTATCGGATATTCCCTGATTAAACTGGTCCGGGTATTTAACAGGGCAGTACTCAACACACAGGGTGCAGCCGGTGCATTTGCTCTCGTCGATATATCTGGGCTTTTTAATCAGGGTTACATTGAAGTCTCCTGCCTTTCCTTCCACCTTCTCCACTTCCGTGTATGTCAGTATCTCTATATTGGGATGTCTCTTGCATTCTATAAACTTGGGAGATTCAATACACATGGAGCAGTCATTAGTCGGGAAGGTCTTGTCCAGATGGGCCATCCTGCCGCCTATGGTCGGCGATTTTTCTATAAGGTATACCTTAAAGCCGGCTGTACCGAGATCAAGTGCGGCCTGTATTCCGCTGATCCCTCCACCGACTATCATCACATCCCCGAAATAACTTTTTTTGATACTCCGTAAAATATTCCACCCGGCAGTCTTTTCCACTTCTTCCGGTCCTTTTCAATTTTCATAACCTGTTATTCATTCACTCCAGGATATCCCCTTTTACTCTTATTGAAATTCGGGGAAGAATGTTGCTGTCTGTTCTAATGTAAATGTAATCACTGTAACGGCCTTTCTCCTTCCTCAGGTTTGTTACAGTGAGTGTGTATTTAAGCGGACCGGGATCATTAACTTTTTTCAGGTTGCAGGATATATATTTACCAATTTTAGGTTTTGCTTCAAGTATCCGGAAGGGATGCCCGGCATCAGGAGTAATGGTAATATCACTTTCGATTTTTTTACCGGAAGCGCCCTTAAGGATTATATTTTCAGGCGTAATGCCGACTATCTTGTTCACATGACCGGTTATTGACAGGTCCAGACTACTGTGTTTCGGATCATTTGTTTTTACATGAATTCTTTTATTTACTGTGCGTCCGCCATACCCTTTGCTGCGAAACCTGGCACTTATCTTACCCTTCTCTCCGGGGAGAATCTCCTTTGTGTATGATGTAGCTGTACATCCGCAGCTTGATCTGACCTTCAGAAGGTTCAGAGGGGTATCGCCTCTGTTTTCAATAATAAAATCATGGGATATTTGTTCTCCTTCAACGGCATCGCCAAAATTATATACCTTTTCTTCAATAAAGAGCCCCGGCATTGCCAGGGACTCTCCCATGTTTACGAACATAAAAACAACAGGACAAATGAAATAAAAAAGAAAAAATAATTTCGCCATTGACCTGCGATTTTCTTTTTTTTCTCCCTTATGACTGTTTTTATTCATTCATTAATGCCCCCCGGTTCCTATGAGGCACAATTCATCATCACAGACCTTGCTGACGGGCATACGCAGCGGTTTTTCATCGAGCCTGATACCGCCCTCAGGCATCCACTTATCTACCGACACGGTCTTGTAATAAGTATAATCTGAGGACTGCCACACAGGATTAGTCTCGCCACCCACCACAATAAAATTGATACCTTCGGGTCTGGGTTTAAAGAATGAATTCCCTAAATTCCGGGCCAGGTACTCACTAAGTTTACCCGGATCATCCCAGCCCTCGTCTTTCAATGATTTGGCCGCCAGCGGGTCCACAACAAAAGTGCAGGCCCCCATCATTCCGGATGACTGAATTCTCTGCAGCAGGGCTTCCGCTCCGCCCATACCCAGAGTCTGAACGTTCCATCCGCGAAAAACACTCACCGTGCTGTCCGAGGCCTTGAATCCATTTCGCACATGAAAGGATTCCCAGGGGCTCTTTACCTCATTTTCGGCACAGCACTGGTTGTTATAACTTATGCCATTGCCTATCGATGCCATATAGGTATCTCCCGGCCTGGCATCACCAAATACGATAGACATGAGCGTCCATGCCCTGCCTATTACTGAATTGGCATAGTTGAACGGCCCGAGCGCACCGCCACCGCTGTTCATTCCGATAATTTTAGCTACCGGACCATTAACAACCACCATACTCCCGTAAGAACCTGTAGAACTGGGTATTGAAGGGTGCTGTGTTGACGCTATTGCCAGGATAACCGGCAGGTGCTCCGGCCTGGCTCCGGCCATAACCGCTATCGCAGCAACCTTTTCAACTGTATATTCATTCTGTTCCTCGTGCGTGGTCACACTCATCATTCCTACCACTTCCTGGGGATCATGTCCGGTGCCTGTAAGCATCTCAGCCACCCTTTCCTCCGTAGGCATCACAATGGGCAATCCATCGGTCCAGCCGTTCTCCAGGAACAGACGCTGGAGGTTCGCCTCGGTATCCGGTTTAAGCAGGCGGGGCCATTTTTTCTTTTTGGGAAACACGGGATTCAGCTCAGCCTCGGTTAAAGGTTTAGTCAGGGCGCTAATTATTTCATCAGTTAACTTGACGCCTGATACAGGATCATTGCCGTTAATATATTCCACCAGTTTCTCTTTGGAGACCCCTATGACCGGATAGGGAGGAAATGACCACCGCAGGTTCATTCCATGGGTATGGCCGTCCCGTATAACATATTCCGCGAACCGGGCCGTGACCATCGGGGCCGTGGGCACACCAAACTCACTCTCCATGGTGCGGGAAAATTCGGCTAAGCTGGCCGAACAGCCGTCGCAACCGGCCACACCAAAGATAACACCGTCCGCCTTCTGCTTGAGCTCGACCCAGAACTCAGGACTGTCCGCGAAGGCGTTACCCGGCTTGGGCTTCACAACTATGTTGACGGCCGGCATATTTTTCTTGAACCACTTTTCAAGTTCTTCAAAAAACTCTTTACCGCCCGCAAAGCCTGTATCCACTAGATAAATAGTCTTACCATTAACAGTATCAAGCCTGGGAGCCATTCGCATAAGCACCAGTTCGTCACGGGATATTTTGGGCTGTGTGTCCGGGTTGCGATTTGCCAGCATATGCGCGCCGGCAGCGCCCCTGCGTCCGAATATACCGGTCGGTTGCCCCCTGGGGTCAAGAACAGTAAGCTTAACATCACTGTGTGATCCGCCCGGACGTTCACAACTGTAAAATATTTGAAAGATAATCAAGAATAAAATGAGAATGAATAGATATTTCTTGTAGCCTGAAGTTAATAAACCCATATTCGCTCCTTACTGTTTAAATTGTATTTAAAAATACCGTATTTCATATTTGAACACTTCTTTCCAGCAGTGCATCCAGTTGAGTCATTATGTGCATATCTTCATACCAGTTAAGTGTTATTGCCCTGGCAGGGCATTCCGCCACACAGACACCGCAGCCGTGGCACAGGGCAGCGTCTATCTCGCTTACCCCGTCCCTGTTTATCCTGGGGACCCCATATGGACATGATTTGACACAGACCAGGCACGCGGCGCAGAGCTCTTCGTCAACGGTTGCTGTCACGGCGGAGAGAGTGATCTCATCCTGTGACAGAAAGGTGCCCGCCCTGGAGGCCGCGGCCTTTGCCTGGCTTATTGTCTCGGATATAAGTCTGGGGCTGTGGGCAGTGCCGCAAACAAAGATTCCGTCACTGGGCATGTCAACAGGTCTCAGTTTGACGTGGGCCTCCATAAAGTATTTTTCGGAATTTCTCGGGACCTTGAGAAGGCCTGCCAGTTCATCAGTATCATTGGGCACAATACCTGTAGACAGGACAATAGCATCCGGCGACATCCTGATCCTGGAATCAAGGATATGATCCCTGAAGGTTACAAAAAGGCTGCTTTCCGGGGTGATCTCCACCTCAGGAGGATCATCCCTTTCAAACCTTGAAAAAATCACTCCCATGTCCCTTGCCTTTGTGTAGTATTCTTCAAGGAGTCCGTAAGCCCGGATGTCCCTGTATAGTATGATTACCTCGGTATCCGGAGACAGCTCCTTTATGCTGATGGCGTTTTTAAGGGCATGCTGGCAGCATATCCTTGAGCAGTTGGGATTTTCATCATTCCTTGATCCCACGCACTGGATCATAATCACCTGGTCCAGGCCCTTTTCTCCGGTTTTCTCCAGCCTTCTTCCAAATTCAAGCTGGGTCATTATTCTGGTATCTCTTCCGTAGAGATATTCATCCGGAATATATGCGGTAGCGCCTGTAGCAAGCACTGTTGCACCATGATTCAGTTTGCGGCTGTACATGGAAGGGCCGACTATAACCTCGGTCGTAAAGTTTCCCTTCACACCTGAAAAATCCACGACCAGTGCCTCGGTAAGCACCTGTATATTCGGATGTTCCGTGACTTCCATGATTAACCGGGCAAGATAACTCTGTATGTCCCTGCCCTCGATGGTATTTGTCAGGTATCCGGCAAAACCCCCCAGGTGGGGTTCCTTTTCAATGATAATTACCTCAAAGCCCTGGTTTGCCAATCCAAGGGCCGCATTCATCCCTGCGACCCCCCCGCCTATAACCAGGCCGCGCTTGTTGACAGTGATCTTTTTCTCCATCAAGGGCTTTATCAGCCCGGCCCTTGCTACCGCCATCCTTACCAGGTCTTTGGCCTTTTCAGTGGCAAACAGGGGCTGGCTTCCGTGTACCCACGAATCCTGGTCCCTGATATTGGCCATCTCAAACAGGTATTTGTTGAGTCCGCAGGCCCTGAGGGTTTCCTGAAACAGTGGTTCATGGGTCCTGGGGGAACATGAGGCCACTACAACACGGTTTAGCTGATGTTCCTCGATGGTGGCCTTGATTATCTCCTGTGTGTCCTGGGAGCAGGTGAAAAGATTGTGCCCCGAGTATACAACATCAGGAAGGGTGGCCGCGTATTCCGACACTGCCGGCACATCCACCACACCTCCGATATTTGTACCGCAGTTGCATACAAACACGCCTATCCTTGGTGAAAGGCCTGTCAGGTCTTTTTCTTCCGGGATCTCAATATTTTTTATCTCGCTTCCCCTGGCCCTGTACGAAACCTCGGCCGCGGCCGCGGCTGCGGCCGTACCATCGGTTATTGAGCCTGGAATATCATTAGGCCCCTGAAATATGCCACAGGCATAGACACCATCCCTGGAAGTATTGACAGGCGCGAACGGGTCTGTAGCAGTAAAACCCGAATTATTCAGCTTAATACCCAGCCTCTCCGCCAGTTCACGGGTGTCTCCTGCCGGGTTAAGGCCGACTGACAGGACCACCATATCGAATTGTTCTTTTGTAAGATTTCCCTTTTCATCAATGTACCGGATAACCAGTTCATCACTGTCAGGGAGAGGGTCTATAGAATGTATCCTTGATCTTATAAAGCGCACCCCGTGCTCTTCCCTTGCCCTGGTGTAATATTTTTCATAATCCTTCCCGAATGTGCGCATGTCCATAAAAAAGATTGCCGTATCAAGAGGTGACTTGCTGTGTTCCTTGGCTATGACTGCCTCTTTTATGGCATACATGCAGCACATGGAAGAGCAGTATCCGTTTCCGCCCCTGTGGCGGTCCCTGGAACCAACACACTGTATCCATGCGATCTTTTCAGGCTCCTTTTTATCCGAGGGCCTGACCAGGTGCCCCATAAACGGACCGGATGCGCTGAGTATCCGTTCGAATTCAAGGCTCGTGACCACATTGGGGTGGGTTTCATGATGATAGAAATCATCAAGGGGTTTTGGATCAAAAGTAGCAGAACCCGGACACAGGATAACAGAACCCACTTCAACAACTCTTTCTTCGGGCATTTCATTATGAATAACCGCCTCTGCCATGCATGTATCAACGCACTGGAGGCATTCGCAGCAATCACCGCAGTTAAGACACCGATCCGCCTCACTGCATCCCTTTTCCTCCACGTATCCGGTTTCCACCTCTTTAAAGCCCGATCGCCTTTCCCCGATATCAATCCCGGGCATCGGGGCCCTGGCCCTTATGGGTTCATTTTCCGGTATGGGCCGGAATACAGGGTCTTCCTTTTCAATCGGTTCCCGGCCTTCCCTCATATCCATGCCGTCAATGTAACGGCCAATGGAGATGGCCGCCTCCCTTCCCGCGGCAATCGCGCCGATCGCCACCCAGGGCCCGGTCTGGAGGTCACCCCCTGCAAAAACTCCTTCCCTGGCAGTGGCATAGGTCAGGGGATCGGCTTCTACTGTTCCCCATTTACTGATCTTGATATCGGTCGAATCTTCTATTGCTGAAATATCCGGCCTCTGGCCTATGGCGGGTATGATCTGATCACAAGGGATATCATATTCACTGCCCGGAACAGGTACGGGCCTCCTCCTGCCTGAAGAATCGGGTTCTCCCAGTTCCATCCGGATACATCTCAACCCTTCTACCTGCCCGTCACGGACAAGGATCTCCTGGGGTGCCGAAAGGTAGGAGATAACCGCGCCTTCGGCCTCGGCAGCCTCTATCTCTTCTTCCCAGGCAGGCATCTCCGAACGGCTTCTTCGGTATATAATGTCCACCTCAAGGGCACCTAGCCGCAGGGCGGAACGGGCAACGTCAATAGCCACATTGCCACCGCCTATCACGGCGACTCTTTTCCCAACCCCGGTCTTTCCCTTAAGATTCAGTTCCCTTAAAAAATCCACGCCCTGACACACGCCCCGTGCCTTTTCTCCGGGGATGGACAGATCAAGGCCTTTATGTGCACCCATGGCCAGGTAAACGGCGCGAAATCCGTCATTAAAGAGATGGTCAATGGTCATGTCCGGGCCGAGGGGTGTGTTTGTCCTGATATCAATCCCTAGATTCGTGATCAGTTCGATCTCATGGCTCAATATATCCGCTGGCAGTCTGAAGTCCGGAATTCCCACCTTCAGCATTCCGCCGGGCTCGGGAAGTGCCTCGAATATAGTGGACAGTATCCCCATCCTGGCAAGGTGATAGGCCGCTGAAAGCCCGGCAGGGCCGGACCCTATTATGGCCACCTTTTCCTTGCGTACCGGAAGACATGGAATATTGACCTTTCCCGGATCAAACCGGTCGGCAGCCAGTCTTTTCAGGTTGCGGATCGCAACCGGTTCATCCACTTCCTTTCTGCGGCAGGCATCCTCACAACCGTGCGGGCAGATCCGTCCAAGGACACCAGGTAAAGGTAGTTTTTCCATTATTATCTTCAGGGCCTCTTCATATTTACCCTGCTTTACCATCTGGACGTATCCCTGGACATTGATGCCGGCAGGACAGGCCAGAACGCAGGGAGGCCTGTCCGACTTGGTGATTGAATAGGCCGATGGAGCTGCCTGTGGATATTTCTTGAACACGGCCTTTCTTGATGAGAGTCCCTGCTCGAATTCGTTGGCAATGCTGACGGGACATACGGTTGCACACTCTCCGCACCCCGTGCATTTGTCAAGGTCAATGTACCGGGGCTTCCTGAGAAAACAGGCCCTGAAATTTCCCTTTTCTCCTTCAAGGTCAAGCAGCTCAGCCCCTGTGATAAGCTCAATATCAGGGTGCCGGTTGACCTCAACGAGCTTTGGCGAAACAATGCACATGGAGCAGTCATTGGTGGGGAATGTCTTATCGAGCTGCGGCATAATCCCGCCGACAGCAGTGGATTTTTCAAGAAGATAGACATGAAAACCCGAATCCGCCAGATCAAGAGACGCCTGTATCCCCGCAACTCCTCCACCAACCACCATAACCGAGCCGGATACCTTATTAAGCTTTTCCGCCATGACACTCTCCTTTGTTTTGTACATTTAACATGAGTGAAATCGAGCTGGCGCCCAGGTTCTTTATCTTTTCGGTAAAGTCAATGCATGTCTGTACAAACTGGGGGCCCATTGCGGAGGAGTTATAATAGATCTGGAGTCTCTCCGGATCGATCCCGATCTTTTCCAGTATTTCTTTCGCACGGGCCACCCTCTTTGTGGCCCTTACATTGCCGTTCAGGAAATGGCAGTCTCCTATAAGGCACCCTGAAATAAATACCCCGTCAGCGCCTTTTTCAAAAGCATGGAGCAGGTGCTGGGTATCAACCCTGCCTGTACATGGTATCCTTATGATGCGGACATTGGGCGGATATTCCAGGCGCATGGATCCCGCCAGGTCTGCAGCAGCATATGAACACCACTGGCAACAAAAAGCGACAATCATAGGCTCAAAAGAATTTTCCATTTTAGCATCCTCGTCTTGGGTTCTTTCACGAAAAAAGATTCAACTCAGATTTTTTATGCGGCAATTTTTTCTTTCCACCCGTATACAGGCCCCAGATTTCTGATTATTTCCGTAAAGTTTTTGCATGTTTCAGCAAACTGCGGCCCCATGGAAGCGGAGTTATAATAAATATTAACCCTTTCAGGTTCTATTCCTATTTCTTTGAATAATTTTTTTGCATATTTAATTAGAGTTGTGGCCTTTTCATTACCCGATACATAATGACAGTCGCCTATCAGGCATCCCGAAAGAAATACCCCATCCGCTCCATTCTCTATGGCCTGCAGCAGGTTAATCAGTCCGACTCTTCCGGTACAGGGGATCTGAACTATTTTTACATTGGCCGGATATTTTATTCTCATTGATCCGGCAAGATCGGCAGCAGAATATGAACACCATCTGCAGCAGAAGGCAATTATATTGGGTTCAAAACTATTTTTATTATTATTCATTATTAAAAGATCCTTTTACTGGTTGGAGGGAGCAAGGGGATCCGAAGCTCCTCCCGGTTTTTCTGGCCAGGCTTACGGTTTTGAAGACCGCATTGCACCCGGCACCATTACCCCCGCTTTGATTATTCCAGCCCAAGTTCTGCAAGGTCCGGCCCCAGATATGTGCGCTCGTTTTCTCCGAGGATCCCCATAGCAAGGCATATTATTGTCCATAAATGGACAACATGAAAGTTGCCTTCATAATGCTCGCCAATATCATGTATCTGGGCATGACAGTTATGACAGGGGACTGCTACATAATTTGCGCCCGTAGCTATGATCTGATCAAATTTTATCCTCCCATAGGCCTGTCTCTCATTTCTGAAACCGGCCTGAAGTGAACCGCCGCCACCGCCGCAGCAGAAGTTGTTCGATTTGTTGGGTGTTATATCTACAAAATTTTTTTCACCGACAACTGACTTTACTACAAACCGGAGATCTTCGGCCATTGGATCCCCGATAGATTTTCTGATGATATTGCAGGGGTCCTGTACCGTGAACTTGATCTTAAGGTCCCTGTTCCAGTCGGAATTGACCTTAAGTTTTCCTTCCCTGATCCATTTTGCGTAAAGCTGCACAATGCTTATAAATTCAAAATTGTGGGGAATATTGAATTTTTTAAGCGCGGCCCATACGGCATAAAATGAGTGCCCGCATTCGGTATTTACAAAATACTTACAGCCAAGTTTATCTATATGCTCGGCCTGAGCCCGGACCACAGTCTCCCAGCTTTCATCGTCGGCCAGAAACATGCAGTAATTCTCACCGCCCCACATATCGGAATAGTAAGTCCAGTCTGCCCCCGCTTTATAAAGGATTTTCCACAGGGGAAGGAGTTCATCAGGTTCGGTAACAGGCTCTCTGGAATTCTGGTTAAGGCAGTACATAGCCTTTTCCCTGTCTATTGAGACCTGGAAATCCTCAAAGCCTTCCTGCTCACGAAGCTCTTCGGCCATATCTTCAATAACAAATTTATAATCTTCAAGAGGAACGCCCATTGCGCCTCCCCTTGATCTTACATGATGATCACAGGAGCCAAGTATTCCCTTTGGCCGTTCCTCTCTTGGCCACTGGGAACGGAGATAATAGATGATATCCGGGATATTGATATCCATGGGACACGCATGCTGGCACCGTTTGCACATTGTGCAGACCCATATCCACGGATTACGCTCAACCTCTTCATCCAATCCAAGAGCAATCAATCTGAGCAGTTTTCTCGGGTCCATATTCATCTGACCCGAAGCCGGACAACCTCCGGCACATGAACCGCAGGTCAGGCAGAGATTGAGATTTGCCTCATTAAGTAAATGATTGATTTCCTTTCTGATATTTCCTTTTGTTTTTGTTATACCTATTGCTTCGCTCATACTTTAATCTCCGTTTTGATAATATATCGATGCAATTTGCCTGATCAGGCTGAATCACAGGACCAGGGCCCGCCTGCCACAGGCAAATAAATTAATTTCAGGATAGTCGAAAAATGATAACAGACTGGTACTGAATAAATAGCTGTGAGGGGATAACCTGTTATATTCTATAAAAATATTTAAAGGTAACAGGGTATGATCATCAGTTTTCGACCTTGATCAAATGACAACCTGCCCAGGTGTCATATGATGCTGCAATTCATGTAAAGCCGAAAACCCTCTTCATATTGATGTGCCTTCTTTTGGGTAAATGGATAGTACAAAAAGACTAAAAAATACGTTTTTATATGTCAAACAGGAAAACCCGATACAGAAAACATACCAATAAGCAAATTCCGATTAAAACTTTTTGCTTATGACCAGCAATAATAGTTAACGCCTATGTGGGGCTCGATTTATATCGGATTTTCCTGTTTGACCGGCTGTCTCCATTCATGCAACATAACTATATGTTTTTATCAATACAATTAAGGAGCTAAATACCATGAGTGAAGATTATACATCTATGTGGACGGATTTGGGGCTTGACCTTGAGGCACATGATGCACTGCTTTCTGTGCTCGGGCAGGGATACAGTGACATTTTTCTTTCACAAAAGGACCGGCCTGAAGGAATGGCATATTTTGATTTTGTAATTAGCGAGGTCCATGGCCTCAGGATAAAGGAACTGATGGATGAAAAAAAGGAAGGCAGAAAAATCATCGGATCATTCTGCGTGTTTGTGCCTGAAGAGATAGTGCTTGCTGCCAATGCAACTCTGGTTGGACTATGTTCAGGTGCTGATTTTGCAATGGAGGAAGTAGAAAAATACCTTCCGAGAAATACATGTGCTCTTATAAAATCAGCTTTTGGCTTCAAACTGGGAAAGGTATGCCCCTATCTTGAAAGTGCTGATATGATAGTGGGAGAAAACACCTGTGACGGCAAGAAAAAAGCATATGAAACTCTGGGAGGCCTGGTTGATAACCTCTATGTAATGGATCTGCCTCAGGTAAAATCGGAACAGGGGAAAAATCTCCTCAGGCAGGAGTATGCCCGTTTCAAAGAGAGTGTTGAAAACCTTACCGGGAAAATAATTACGGCAGAGTCATTGAAGCAGGCAATAAAAACAGTAAATGCAAAGCGTTCAGCAATCCACAGGCTGTCGTCACTAAGAAAGGCCGATCCGGCACCCATTTCCGGGCTGGATGCACTGCTGGCAAACCAGGTGTTTTTCTATGACAATCCCGGAAGATTTACGGATTCCGTGAACAAGATATGTGACGAGCTTGAAAAGCGTATTGAGGATAAAAAGGGTGTGTTTCCCGAAAAGACTCCCAGGATACTTCTTACCGGATGCCCCATGGCAGTGCCCAACTGGAAGCTTCCCTTTATTGTTGAAACATCCGGCGCGGTTATAGTTGGAGAGGAATCATGCGTAGGAGAAAGAGGAACAAGAAACCTTACTGACGACTCAGGCGAAACAGTGGAAGAAATGATGGAAGCTATTGTTGACAGGTACTATAAGGTTGACTGTGCTATCTTTACTCCCAACCCTGACAGGCTTGACCATGTAAAAGAGATGTATAAAGAATACAATGCCGATGGAGTTATCCACTATGGGCTCCAGTTCTGTCAGCCCTATATTATGGAATCCCTTCCTGTAGAAAAGGCCCTTGAAGAGAGCGAGATCCCGACACTCCGGATCGAAACAGACTATAACATGGAAGATGCGGGGCAGTTGAAGACAAGAATCGAGGCATTTATTGAGCAGTTACGATAGCTATCAGCATACAGCTGTCAGCTAAAGAAAATACATCTATAACATACGTCATTCCCCGGCTTGACCGGGGAATCCGGTTTTTATGAGATAGTAATACAATGAATTTTGCAGGAATAGATATAGGTTCACGCACAATTGAGCTGGTTGTAATAAATGAGACCGGGAAGATAATACAAAGCCTTCAGGCAGATACCGGATTTGATCCTGCCATGACAGCAAAAGAACTTTTAGTTCAGGCTCCACATGACCATATCATGGCAACAGGCTATGGCAGAAACCTCTTTGAAATAAATTTTGATGCTCCCACAGTAACCGAAATAAAGGCCCATGCCACAGGCGCAAGGGCCTTTTTCCCTGAAATACGCACAGTTATTGATATAGGAGGCCAGGACAGCAAGGCCATATCCCTGTTTGAAAACGGGAAGGTAAAGAAATTCGAGATGAATGACCGGTGTGCAGCAGGCACAGGCAAGTTTCTTGAGATCATGGCAAAGACCCTTGGTTATGATATTGATAAATTCGGAAATGAAGCCCTGAAGGCCGAAGACAATATATCCATATCCAGCATGTGCACGGTATTTGCCGAATCAGAAGTGACCTCACTTATAGCAAAGGGGCAGAACCGGAGGAACATTGCAAAAGGTCTGCATGCAAGCGTTGTGAACAGGGCCTCCGGAATGATCAACCGCATTTCATCGGAAGGAGATATTGTCTTTACAGGAGGAGTTGCAAAAAACCCCTGCATGAGGGAACTGCTTTCACAAAAACTGGGGAGAAAAGTGGTTACTCCGGAAGATCCTCAGCTGATTGGCGCGCTGGGCGCCGCACTGCTTGTAATGACTTCTGATTGATAAAATGATATAGACCTATTACATGACGTCAACAGACCTACCAAATAAATGTAAAGAATGTTCAAAGTTGGATTCATCCGGTTATCACAGGCATTGTGAAACCTGTCAACGCATTGAACTGGAAGAAGAGATTTTTTGTGAGCTTAATCGAGCGGTGCAGGATGAAAGCAGTTTTAAGTGCAGTGCCTTTGAGCCAAGGTTTAAAGTTGTTAATTCTGAAGTAAAGCCTGAAAAATCCACGGACCAGCATTTAAATGAACGGAAAAAAGATCCATATGCTGATTTATTGAATTCCGACAGGATCAAGTATCAAAAAGCCCTTGCATTACAAAAGCTGAAACGCGATCCTGATACTGTCTTTATGCAGTTAAATTATTATTTTGCATGGAATGTAAGATACCGAAAACCTGCATTTAATACAGATGAAAAAATAGTAGAGACTGTTTACAAGCTTTTTAATGAAAGCAGCCTGGTTGTAAATGATTTTGTCAGTTTAATATCCCTTGCCCCGGATCATGTCCACGTATTTGTAGAATCAAATGGAGAATTATCGGTTGAGGAATTAATTAACAGAATAAAAGAACACACAGGTAATGGATTACTTAAAGAATGCCCGCAATTAAAAGAATCATTTAAAAATGATTCGATCTGGGATGATGCCTATTTCGTAGAGACAATAAGTTAATTCTGTCCTATGCCAAAAAAAGCATGGATGAGCTTACTTACATAATAAATCCTAATATATTGCTATTCCTGCATTGACAAAACCATTGTTCAACATTCTCTTTTCTGGTAAAACAAATCATTCAAAAATAAAGAATTCCCTATCATTTTAATATGATAACAATAGCTCCTTGACGCATGTGGTCAATGAATGATTGAATCACGTTTGGATCAGGCTTATATCGTTGTATCCCGGAACCAGACAGAATGAGTATTTCTTCATAAATTTAAAAAATATTCCAATAATGAGGATTATTAATGGCGAAAGACAACAATGGTGCTAATCTCGGTTTTGAAACCCAGCTGTGGGCCGCAGCAGATAAACTTCGAGGCCACATGGATGCCTCTGAATATAAGCATGTAGTCCTTGGATTGATATTCCTTAAATATATATCAGATGCCTTTCAGGCCAAATATCAGGAACTTGAATCAACAAGGGAGACTGAGTACACCGACCCTGAAGACCGTGACGAGTATGCAGCTTATAACATATTCTGGGTGCCAAAGGTGGCCCGATGGGAAAAACTCCTTACAGGTGCTAAACAGCCTGACATCGGCAAGCTAATTGATGATGCCATGGTTGCCATAGAAAAGGAAAATCCTACCCTTAAAGGAGTATTACCCAAGGATTACGCCCGTCCTGCCCTCGATAAATACCGTCTTGGAGAACTCCTAGATATCGTTGGTAAGATAGGTCTGGGGGATAAGGCTGCCCAGTCAAAGGACATCCTCGGCCGGGTGCATGAATACTTTCTTGGGCGTTTTGCAGCGGCTGAGGGAAAGGGAGGCGGAGAATTTTACACCCCTCAGTGTGTGGTTAAACTTCTTGTCAGGATGATCGAACCCTATAAAGGCAGAGTCTATGATCCCTGTTGCGGTTCCGGAGGCATGTTTGTTCAAAGCAGACGCTTTGCTCAAGAGCATAATGGAAAACTCGGAGATATTTCCATCTATGGTCAGGAGTCCAACCCTACCACCTGGAGATTGGCTATGATGAACCTTGCCATTCGAGGGATCGACGCCAATCTTGGAGGTCAGAATGCCGATAGCTTTTATAACGATCTTCACAAAGACCTCAGGGCTGATTTCCTGCTGGCCAACCCTCCGTTTAATATGAGCGACTGGGGTGGTCAGCGCCTCAAAAATGATGCACGCTGGAAATATGGTACACCACCGGTAAACAATGCCAACTATGCATGGATTCAGCATTTCATTTACCACCTTGCACCGAATGGTGTTGCCGGATTTGTCATGGCAAACGGTTCCATGTCCACCAATACGGCAAGCGAGGGTGAAATACGAAAAGGCATTATAGAGGCAGATATTATAGATTGTATGATCGCACTTCCGGGCCAGCTTTTCTATACTACACAGATTCCTGTTTGCCTCTGGTTTATTTCCAGGAACAGAAGAAACGGGAAATTCCGCAACAGGCAGGGTGAAACATTGTTCATAGATGCCCGTAATATGGGCACCCTGGTTGATCGCACTCATCGGGACCTCTCGGATGATGAAATTGATAAAATAGCCGGGACTTACCATGCGTGGCGGGGTGAAAAAGAAGCAGGCAAATATGAAGACGTACCTGGTTTTTGTAAGAGCTCCTCTAAAGAAACAATCAGAGAACACGGATATGTACTTACTCCGGGCCGTTACGTAGGCGCAGCGGCAGTGGAAGACGACGGTATTCCCTTCGAGGAAAAGATGTCCGAGCTTTCCGCCAAACTCTATGAGCAGTTTGAACAGGCTGATAAGCTGGAATCCACAATAAAAAAGAACCTGGAGTTCCTCGGATATGGAAAATAATGAACTGACCTTTGATAAACTTATTGAGTTCATCCGGAAAAAAGTGCGGACAGTGTCCGCACAATTGTTAATTCCACCTGAAAAGCTTATTAACAGCCTTTCTTACAGTCACTTTGAACAACTTATTTCTTTTAATGAGGATTTAAAACGCACCTTTTATGAAATCGAATGCATCAGGGGCAACTGGATGGTAAGGGAATTAGAAAGGCAGATTGCCAGCCTGTATTATGAACGCTCAGGTCTTTCAAAAAACAAGGAAAAACTGGCTGAAATAGTCAGGTCGGGAGCCGAGCCTGCTGAACCCGATCTGGCTGTACGAGATCCTTATATATTTGAATTCTTGGGACTCAAACCTCAGGAGGTCATGGGGGAATCCGACCTGGAAGATCAAATAATAGAGTATGTCCTCGCCGGGATGGACAACCAACTCTTTGTCTCAAAATATCAGCTCGAACTGCCAAAGAAAGAGGATATGGAGCGATTTCTTGCTCTTCAGATTAAGGAGGTTGGGCGTGGGGAGTGAGTGGAAAGAAATGCCACTTAGCGAGTTATATGATTTTCGTTCAGGTTTATCCAAACCACGCTCAGAATTTGGCTTTGGATATGGATTCCTTTCTTTCAAAGATGTTTTTTATAACATTTTTGTCCCAGAGAAACTTACTGAACTTGTTAATTCAACAGAGAAAGAAAGAGAATCTTGTTCAATAAAAAGAGGCGATGTGTTTTTAACTCGAACAAGTGAAACAATGGATGAGCTTGGGATGAGTTGCGTTGCACTAAAGGATTATGAACATGCAACATTCAATGGTTTCACAAAAAGACTGAGGCCAAAGGAAAACGCAAATATCATACCCGAATATGCCGGTTATTTTTTTCGAAGTCCAAGGTTTCGTAGCGAAGTCACTGCCATGTCCACACTTTCAACCAGAGCAAGTCTCAATAATGAAATGCTTGGAAGGCTAAAGATGATCTTGCCGAGTATCAAGGAGCAGACTATTATAGGCTTCATCCTTAAAAGCCTTGATGATAAAATTGAATTGAACCGACAGATGAACGAAATCCTGGAAACCATGGCACAAACAATCTTTAAATCCTGGTTTATGGATTTTGAACCTGTTCGAGCTAAGGTAGAAGGGCGTGATTCATGTCTCCCAAAAGAAATCGTTAGTTTGTTTCCCAATAGCTTTGAAGATTCGGCATTGGGGAAAATACCTAAGGGATGGAAAGTCAAACAAATTGGCCAAATCTGTGAAGTTAGACGTGGTGCCTCACCCCGTCCTATTCATGAATTTATGAACGGAAAAGTCCCATGGTTGAAGATTGCAGATGCAACCAGTTCCCCTGGACCATTCATAAGAAAAACAAAAGAGCTTTTAAAAGAGGAAGGTCAATCGAAGAGCGTCAGAGTTAAACCTGGAGATTTGATTCTTTCAAATAGTGCTACTTGTGGTGTGCCAATTTTCGTTGATCTTTATGGTTGCATACATGATGGGTGGTTATACTTCTCTAATATTACTGAAATATCCTATGGTTATTTGTACCATTTTTTAAAAAAAATAGCAGAAGAACTGATAAGAATTGCTGATGGGTCAGTGCAGAAAAATTTAAATACAAAATTGATTGCATCTCAGAAAATACTTGTACCTACACAAAAGATTGTAAGTTTTTTAATAACCATAACAATCCATTATTTAGAACCATATTGGAAAATATGAGACAATCTGATGAACTGGTTTCTTTACGCAATATACTTCTCCCCAAACTTATTTCAGGTGATTTACGAATTCCTGATGTGGATAAATTCATTAAGGAGGCCGGCCTATGAACGAACAGAAGAAGCCGGATAGTCGTGGGGCAAAGAGAAAACAGGCTGACGGGCTTATTCCCAGGCATGGCGGCTATCGCAATCTTAAGAGTTTCCAAATCGCTCAGCTTGCCTATGATATAACTGTCAGATTTTGTGAC
>JASFHE010000007.1:0-29736 GCA_050123415.1 Desulfobacteraceae bacterium
AACCTGTATCCTGCTGCCATTCAAGCTCAACTGCCTGAGCACCGGGATTGAGCGGAATAGTTACGCTTCTACCCTGCTGATTTATGGGCTGACTCTTTCCTGCTATAGTCACCTGTCTGAGGCCGGCATTTTCGGGAAGTGTTATTTTATGCTGCCCGCCCTGGCTGCTTCTTATATTCAGGCTGAGATTAGACGTACTTATCCGTTTTCCGGGTGAGTAGATCAGTTTTGCATTGTCTATTGTTATTATCCTTCCGGGGACAGCCACAGGTCTTGTAACCTTTATTGTTATCTCCTCACCCTGCCATGGTCTCCATTCAGGACGCCACTGCCCGGTTCTGTCCTGGTGATGTATAAGGGGAATACCCGAAAGCTCACAGTGCCATATAGGGCTTGCATCAAGAATCCATGATTCAATCCATTCGCTTGTTTCACTGGCCTTCAGAGATATCTCATTTGAAGGCTCGATTGTTGAAATCCAGCGTTTTTCCACTTCACCGGGAGACATGCTTACAACTGTCCTGTTGTCTTCTACCTTAATGCCTCCGGTAATCACTGATTCACCATTCACAAGAGGTATGGATACAACGACAGGATCATTGGCCGGTGTCATTCGCCTTACAATCGTATGTATTTGCCAGTCAATGCCGAGCGAGATTATTCGCTCAACATGAAAGAAGGGCGGAAGTACAGAATTGCTTTCAGATACACCTTCTTTACTCTTTTTTTCAAGCCTTACAAACTTGATGCTTCCCTGTACACGCCCGTCCCTGTCAACACCATAGGCCGCCCAGCCGCCTGCTTTAATGGATACACTATGGGGAATCATGGAAAGGGGTATCTGGAATTCGTTGACAGCGTTTACTTTTCCCCTGAGGACCACATCATGAATTCCCTCAGGAACAAGTACCCACATAATGCCATTCCTGTCCCTGTACAGGTTTTTTGCAGGATTGTTCCCGATATAAACCTCTTCGGGATTCCACATTATTAAAGATCCGGGCAGAGGGACTGCTGTTTTAACCGACGCATGTACCCTGAATATTATCCGGACAGTATCATTATTAACGGACATTTCCATTTCAGGACTATCCGCGCAGTATGGGAAGCATTCATCCTTTTCAAGGAGGCGGTCTTTCAGCTCTTTAAGTATTTCAGGAGGAGGGAAGTTATCGTTATTATCAGCAAAAGCCCTGTCTGCGGCGGGAGCCAGAAGGAAAAAAATAAACATGGCTGACACAGCAGTTTTTAATCCCTTTATTTTTATCCTTCTCAAATCCATTATATACAATGCAAGAAGGACAAGGAGTATGATCCGGACAAATGCCAGCACAAGGTTGACCGAAGGCGATACAAGCCAGAGGCTTATTTCCTGTCCCGAGTCAACCGGACCGTTCCAGTTCATATCATGTGAATGCCATCGCCACTGGGGAAGCCCCGGACCGGTCTGTATAAGGGCATTGGGATCCTGGAGCATTACATTCCGGCTCCGGGCATAATAACTTTTTTCACGCTTCTCAGAGGTTACAGTTATTTCATTAAGTGTAAACTCTTCATCTACCCGATCAGCTACGCTTGACATCGGTTGCCTGGCTCTTCCTCCTGCTTTATTCAGTTTTATTTCCTCCCGAGCCGGCACCGGTGCGCTTTTAGTCATCAGGTAGTGTCCTGAAAAATGCCTTGTACGCTCAAGCTGGGGATACAGGCCTGTGCGCGCCTGCTTCACAACAAAGGGAACGATTATAATGATGAGTGTGATTATGGAAGCAAGCCTCCACAGTTCTATTATCTTTTTAACCCAGCCATCCGGGATAAAACGAATCAGTGCCGTGGCGGCAAGGAGATGTATCCAGACAATCCTCGGAGCCCCGGGTTCATGATATATGAGAACAAGGGTTATAAGTGCAAGGATTCCATACCGGATGTTAAAAAGCCTGAATATGGCAGTTGATAATACAAGAACAAGAAAAAGATCAAGGAGGTTCCAGTTTTGCAGCCATGTACCGTTTATGGAATCAACGCCATTTACATTTATCAGTCTCCAGCCGGGAGGCAGGTTAAGATTTGCGGAAAGCCGCTGTACATCATGATCCCATCCCACAGCAGGAATGGTATTTTTACCCGATTCTATGCGGGATTCACCCTGGAGATCAATTTCTCCCTTACGAAGCTCAACTCCCGGCTTATTGTCTTTTCCGTGGCTTGTTATCAGCTGATCCACTCCGTCCAGGACAACCCTGCCGAGTTTGACAGGGGGATTCATGACAAGATTCCACTGCCTGCTCATGGTCCCGTTTATCCTGTCCCGGAGTGTATATCCTTTTCCATCAAAATCCAGCCATATATTTCTGTGCAGGGTAAGCTGATCAGGTGCAGGTGACGGATCGCCCCTCCTTATCTCTTCAAGTACAAGGGCATCGCCCTTGTTTACGATATACGCAGGATAGGACTTCCATTCATCCGGCAGGTCTGTCTGCCCCGGATCAACTCCCGGAACTCCCTGAACCTTTATCATCCTCAGGTGATTCCGGGATTTAACAACCCATATCTCCCGGCCGTAAGGAGCAGTTGCAGGCCCCACACTGTTAACAGGTCCCTTTGATCTGGTTTTTATGTAGATATCCCATTTACCCGGCCTTGCCTGGACTATTACTTCACCCTTTTCTCCGATAAGCACAGGCAGGGGACTTGTTATCTTCATGGGCACAAAATCTGCCGGAAGAAGGTCAGTGAGTTTGACTTCCCTTCCCTGCCCTGAGACATAAAGCCTTAAAAGACAGGTTGTGTACATGGGGATATCATCATCTATCATCCTGAACAGTTTTACTTCGAGCCTGTCTTCTTCGGTCTTGGAAATTTTCTTATTCTGGAACCAGAGGCGGCCTTTGTTGTCAAGAAGGGGCGATTCAACCGGTTTATTGTTTATGACAAGATCAACAAGGCCTGTCTTTTCCGGTACATTGATCATTTCCGGCATGCTTTTCCATTTAAACAAACCTTTTACAGTGTGACTGCCCTTTTCCAATAATATCGACGGCGTGCCGTTTCTGTTTACAACCGGTCTTTTTTTCCCATCCACTGACAGGTCAACCGGCCATGCGTTCATATTTCCGGGAAGAGGAACCCAGTCCTCCGAATAGATAATAAACTCCTGGGAAAAACTTCCGCCGGTCTCATTTAATTTAATATCAAGCCTGGAGGGCCACATACACAGGTATTCATTCCCGTTATTAAAGGGATTGGGGCATGAGTATTTTTCAGTTCCGTGAAGCACCCATAGTTTCCATGGCTTAAGCTGGAGCGGGATCTCTTTTTCATCAATTACCTTTCCATTGACCGGAACACTAAAAAAGAATAAAAGCAGGCATATGGAAATTATGTATTTTGTATTCATGTCTCCTCCCGGTAGTAAATTTTAAAAGCCTGTTGTTAAAAATGTATTCAATGTGCTATGAAAGAACGATTATAAATGAATAAGTAACTTAAAATCAAATACTCAAACAGATTGATAAAAAGAACTAATAAGATGTCATTTATTATATGCAGCAGAAAAAAATCAATGCCCAAGGTAAGTATGGCGATCTGTAAAAAATGCGCCAGATTAAAAAAATGTCCTGACTACAGTTTATTTCAACAGCCACTGCTCTTCCCTGATCTGAAAAAAGAGGGATTGCGTCCCCCAAAAAAGAAAAAAAGGGTTAAAAACCCTGATAATCCCCAGCCCCCTTCACATGAAGAACAACTTATTCTGGACTTTTCAGGTATTACAGAATAGAAAAAAGACCCTGCCCACCGGACAGGATCTAAATTTTGTCAGATGACGCTGTTTTTTTACAACCCTACTTCAGCCAGATCTGGTCCGAGATAGGCTCTCTCATTCTCACCAAGACAGCCCAGTGAAAGACAGATAAGTGTCCAGAGATGTACTGTGTGATAACCTCCTTCATAATGATCATTGAGGTCGTGTATCTGGGAGTGGCAGTTATGACAGGGAGTTATACAGTAGGTTGCGCCGGTAGATTTAATCTGGTTGTATTTCAATCTGCCATAGTGATGTCTGGATTCGGTAAAACCTGATTGCAGATAACCGCCCCCGCCGCCACAGCAGTAATTGTTAGATTTGTTGGGAGTCATATCAATAAAATTTTCCTCACCAACAACAGCTTTAACAACAAACCTGAGATCCTCGGCAACAGGGTCACCAAAGGACTTCCTTACGAGCTGACAGGGATCCTGTACTGTAAATTTCACTTTCAGTTTCCGGTTCCATTCTGAATTTACCTTGAGTTTTCCCTCTTTGATCCATTGAGCATATAATTGAATTATACTATTGATTTCGAAGTTATATTTGATGTTGAATTTTTTTAGTCCGGCCCGGACTGCATAAAGTTCGTGCCCTCATTCGGTGTTGAGCCAGACCTTGCACCCCAGGTCCTCCACGGCCCTGGCCTTGACTCTGGTTATATGTTCCCACCGGTCTGTTTCCTGGGCGAACATGCAGTAGTTCTCTGCTGCCCAGCCTTTTGTGCCGTAGGTCCAGTCAGCACCTGCAAGGTGCATAATCTTCCAGAGGGGGACCATTTCATCGGGTTCTGTTACCGGTTCTCTTGAGTTCTGATTAAGGAAATAACAAGCACCCTCTTTGTTAATTGGCGCCTGAAGGTCTTCCCAGCCTTCCTGTGTTTCTCTTACCTCTTCAAGCACGTCTTCCACAACAAACCGGAAATCTTCTTCGGATGCCCCCATGGCGCTGCAGGTATCGCTCCTTAAAGCCATAGTACAGGAATCCATAATTCCTTTAGGCTTTTTTTCCTCCGGCCATGAGTTGCGCACCAGACCAATAATTCCGGCGATATCGACGTTCATGGGACATGCATGCGTGCATCGCATGCACATACTGCACATCCATACCCAGGGCGTGGAAAGTATTTCTTCATCCATACCCAGGGCAACCATCCTGATAAATTTTCGCGGGTCCATATTTTCAAGGCCTGTGGCAGGACATCCCCCCGCGCAGGTTCCACAGGTGTAGCAAAGGTTAAAGTTACAGTCAGGAAGCATTTTTTCTACTTTCTTCCTGAATTCCGCCTTCTGCTCATCCAGAATAATCGCTTCTTCAGGCATAAAGTTCTCCATATATATTATTTGGTTTTTAAAGTGATTCCCAAAGTCAATTTCAGTGAAAAACAGTGCCTACAAGATTATATGGTAAATTAAAGTTACCTATTAAGCAGGCAAAAGTCAACTTTCAAGTTTTCCCTGATAAACCAAAAATCAATCTGAAATCGGCTGTTCTCATCTAAATAGTGCCCATCCAGAAAGAGGCTATTTTTGGATGGAGCTTTCAGCGGTCAGCTAAGTCTTTATTTTAAAAGCCTTTTGCTGAAAGCTGAACGCTGAGTGCTGACAGCTACCGAATAAAAACTTTAGTTTTTGGATGGGCACTAAATAATTGATAATGGATTTTAGTTTTTCTCATAAAACCTGAGACACTTTTGATATGAGTATAATGATAAATTTGGTAAAACTAGTTGAAATACAAATATTTTTATTGCATTAATGTTCTAATTGTATATGATTCGAGGGTTGAGAAAAAAATCACAAGAAAGAATAAGCTTATAAAAGTATTTAATAAACAATAAACATATGAAGGAGGAAGTTTTATGGATTTTACATTAAGCGAAGAATTGCAGATGCTGCGAGATATGGCAAGAGATTTTGTCAATGAGAAGATAGCTCCATTTGCAGATGAATGGGATGAAAAACATTATTTCCCTTATGAAGAAGCAATGAAACCAATGGGTGAGCTTGGTTTTTTTGGTACAGTTATTCCTGAACAATACGGCGGAAACGAGATGGGCTGGCTTGCGGCAATGATCCTTACGGAAGAGATTGCAAGGGGCTCCAGCTCCCTAAGGGTACAGATGAACATGCAGACCCTGGGTTGTGCATATACCATATACAAATATGGAAATGACGAAGTTAAAAAGAAATATGTTGAAAAACTGGTAACAGCAGAATACGTCGGCGGTTTTGGTATTACCGAACCTAATGCCGGTTCTGACGTTATGTCCATGAAAGCAACCGCTGTTGACAAGGGCGATCACTGGCTTATAAACGGTTACAAAACATGGATATCAAATGCGTCAGCAGCTGATGCGGTTATCTTTTACGCCTATACGGACAGAGAAGCCAGGGGAAAAGGACTCTCCGCCTTTGTTGTAGAGCCCAAAAACTTTAACGGCATTACAACAACAGACCTGGACAAGATGGGAACAAGGTCTACACCAACAGGAGAAATTATCCTTGAAGACTGCAAAGTACCCAAGGAAAACATCCTGGGCGAGCCCGGTGACGGTGCAAAAATAGTTTTCGGTTCACTCAACCAGAGCAGGTTATCCGCAGCAGCAGGTGGAATCGGTGTTGCACAGGCATCTCTGGAGGCCGCAATAGCATACTGTAAAGAACGTGAGCAGTTCCGTACACCTATTGGAAATTTCCAGATGAATCAGGATCTGGTAGCCCAGGTAGCCTGCGAACTCGAAGCAGCCAGGCTTATGGTCTATAGAGCTGCTATACAGAAGGACGAAGGAAACCTCGGAAATACTATTGAAGTTGCCCAGGCAAAATATCTTGCAGGTGAAATAGCTGTTAAGGCTTCATCTGTTGCAATGAGGATCCTTGGCGCATATGGTTATTCAACGGAATACCCGGTAGCCAGGTACTATCGTGATGCTCCGGCCTATCAACTGGTTGAGGGTTCAACAAATATCTGTAAGATGATCGTTGGCCAGGATCTGGTTGGTGTAAAAAAGCCTAAAAAGTAATTTACTGATCCGGCCGGCAGCATATTTTCGGTTGGATATTTTTCCTGAGATATTATTTCAGGATTATAAGATAGCAAACGATCACCCATTCCGTTGAGGTATGGGTGATTATTTTTCACAAAAGAGCTCAAATTTAACCAGGAGGACATAAATGAGACGTTATTTTGACGAAATGGAATCTTTAGGTAAGGCACTTACCGAAAAACAGATTGCCGATGCACAGGAAAACATCGATGATATTAAAAAAGTCGAAGCACAGGTTGCAGAGGCTGTTGAAACTGTAAAAAATGCAGGTATTCCTGATGAAAAAATAAAAGCAAGAGGCCAGATGACAGTATGGGAAAGGATCGAGTACCTTGTAGATCCCGGAACATGGACCCCTCTTCACACAATCTACAACCCAAACTTTAACGAAGAAGAGCAGACCAACGTGGTTGATGGTCTTGCAAAAATCAACGGAAAATGGGCTGTGGTAATCGGATTTAATAACAAGGTAATGGCCGGAGCATGGATAGCAGGACAGGCTGACAACCAGCTCAGGGTTACCGATATGGCCAAGAGGTTGAGAGTACCGCTGGTATGGATAGTAAACTGCAGCGGTGTTAAGCTTCCCGAACAGGAAGAAGTTTATGCAAACCGGAGAGGAAACGGTACAACATTCTTCAGGCATGCTGAACTGGCAACACTCGGTGTACCTATAATTGCAGGTATTTACGGAACCAACCCGGCTGGCGGCGGTTACCAGGGTATAAGCCCCACAGTTATTATCGCCCATAAAGATGCCAACATGGCAGTCGGCGGCGGCGGTATCGTTGGCGGAATGTCTCCTAAGGGCGGTTTTGATGAAGAAGGTGCTGAGCAGCTTATTGAAGCAACAAGACACTTCAAACAGGTACCTCCGGGAAGCGTTGGTATACATCATGATGTAACCGGATTTTTCAAGGAAGTTCATGAAACGGAAACAGGTGTTCTTGACTCCCTTAAAAAACATATGGATATGATGCCGGCCTATGATCCTGAGTTTTTCAGGGTTGCCGAGCCAAAGGAACCTAAATTCAGCGGTGAAGATCTCAACAGCATAGTGGCCTTTAACCAGAAACGCGGCTACAACTTTGAAGAGATGCTTGCAAGAATGACCGATAACAGTGAACATATGGAATTCAGGCCCGGCTATGGCCCTGAGGTTTATACCGGCCTGGTAAAGATTGACGGTTACCTGATGGCTGTTATTGGAAACAGGCAGGGCTTCCTGGGTGCCAAATACCCCGAATATGCCCCCTACCCCGGAATCGGCGGAAAACTTTATCGCCAGGGTCTAATCAAGATGAACGAGTTCATCACACTCTGCGGAAGAGACAGGGTTCCGATAATATGGCTTCAGGATACATCGGGTATTGATGTTGGTGATATTGCTGAACAGGCAGAACTTTTGGGCCTTGGCCAGTCCCAGATCTACTCAATTGAGCAGACCGATGTTCCCCAGATATGTATTGTATTAAGAAAGGGTACTGCTGCTGCTCACTATGTAATGGGCGGCCCGACAGCAAATAACCACAATGTATTCACACTCGGAACACCCATGACAGAAATCTATGTAATGCATGGTGAAACCGCTGCTGCAGCATCATACTCAAGACGTCTTGTTAAGGAAAAAGATGCCGGCCGGCCGCTTCAGCCGGTTATTGACAAGATGAACCAGCTGGCACAGGAATACTATGATAAATCAAGACCGGTATATTGTGCAAAACGCGGTTTTATTGATGAAGTTGTATCACTGCCTGATTTAAGAAATTACATGAAGGCATTTGCCGGATGCGCATACCAGAACCCTAAATCAATCTGCTCAAGGAATCATATGATCCTTCCGAGGATGATCAAGGGTTAATTTTTTAACTGTTTTTTAATATACAAAGCGGGGCATATTTTATGTCCCGCTTTTATTTATATTGATTTTAAAGACCTTCAGTCTCTTCTCGGGTTTCCCGAATATGATGAAACATTGCACCGCCTTGAAAAATGATGTAATAATATTTTTTTACTATTAAATAGAAAATTTTTTAACTACTCAGCAAAACCGGATATAATCAGACAGTATATGCTTATATTAGATCATTAAAGCATCTTTTAAAACGAGTTATATATGGAAATAAGTAATAAAAATTCAGGATATCTCTTTAAGCAATCCGGTAGATTTTACGCCTTTATTAAAAAGCCAGGAGCCTGGATACCGGTATTAAGCATTTTAATATTTATAGGAATAGCCGTATCAGTATTGGGTCATGCCCATGTATGGATTGACGGGGCGGTGATTATTAAGTTTGACGACCAGGGCATGTCCGGGTTCAGGCAGGAATGGGTATTGGATGAAATGTTCAGTAATATGCTTATCCATGATTATGATAAAAATCTGAATAAAAAATTTGAGCCGAAAGAAGTAAAAGATATCTATGAGAACGCATTTATCAACCTGGAAAACTTTGATTATTTTACCCATGTAAAGGTAGATGGAAAAACTTTTACGATCGACCGGGTTAAAGATTTTAAAGCAAAGATTATCGACGGATCTGTAGTTTATCACTTTTTTATTCTCTGTCCTGTAGAGGCCGGCAAAAAGTATAAAGAAGTAAAAATAGCTGTATATGACGAGTCATTTTATACAAATATCACAATACTAAAAGATCACATTTTTTTTGAAAATGATTCAGATTATGACTGCAGGTATGAAATAAAAAAGAACAAAGATGATGCATTCTATTATGGGCAGATGTACCCCGAAGAAATTGTATTGAGGTTCAGGAAAAAGAATGAGTAAAAGCCTTATTTTTCTAGTTTTATTGCTTACGTTTTCCGTTACGCTTCAGGCTGAAGCAAGAGACAATCCTTTTATTTCAAAAAAGTCGGAAAAAGACAGCAGTATAAAACTACCTGCTGTTGCAACAAAGATAATAGGCAAAATCATGATGTGGCAGCAGGAATTGAATACTAAACTAACAGAGCGTGTAAAATCTTTAAAGAATGACAAATCCTTAAAAAATATTTTCCCGCTTATACTGATTTCTTTCCTTTATGGTATTGCACATGCAGCTGGCCCGGGTCATGGTAAAGTTGTAATATTTTCATATTTCATATCACAAAAAGGAAATATAAAAAAAGGTATGTTCCTGGGATTCCTGATCGGCCTGTTCCATGCTGTCTCAGGAATTATTATTGTGCTTTCCCTCTATTTTATTATCAAAACAACATATCTTGCATCATTTGAAAATATATCCAGACACATAAAGATAATAAGTTACACCCTTGTCATGCTTGTCGGGCTGTTTATTTTAATAAACTCTCTTTTTAATATTACAGACAGACTCTTTAAAAAAAATAATAAAGACACTGAATCAAAAGAGAGCAATAAAAAACTTCTTCCAATTGCCCTTGCAGTGGGAATTGTCCCCTGCCCGGGAGTTGTAATAATCATGCTTTTCGCACTTTCCTTTAACCTGCTCTATATCGGTCTTGCAATGTCACTGCTTATGGCGCTGGGTATGGGGATAACCATAATGATTGCGGGTTTCATCAGCATACTGGGAAGGAAAGGCCTGGTAAAAAGCACCGCAGGAAAGCAAAAAGTACAGCATTATTTTCAGAAAGGTCTTACTATATTCGGCTCATTACTTATTACACTTTTTGGGGTAACGTTATTATTGGGCGCTGTTTAACAATATATATGACACTGCTAATTGGCAGCTCTTACCCTGTTGAAACCCCACGCAGCAGAAGCATTATTATATACACCAGTTGCTGAGCATGCATTCCTTTTTTGATCAGCAGGAAAATACCTGCTTCCGGACAAAAAATTCCATGCCTCCTTGAAGCGGCTGTATTTACTCTTTTCTTCTTTTACATCAGGGCATAATGCAATACTCCGTTTAGGCAGTACACCGGAAGGTATAATATAATATATATCCTTGTCTTCTTTTTTGAGGACACAGACACAAAAATCAAAATCCCGCTTAACTTCACAGCAGTCAAAGATTATTCTATAATATTGTTTTTTACCAATCACAAATGGTCTGGTACAAAATCTTATACTGGCCCGATAACCGTTTACACTGATCCGCAGCTTTTTATTATCATATATGTATTCAGATTCAAGCCCAAGAGTCTTCATTTTTGCTGAAACCTTTTTAAAAATCTCCGGTGGTTCATTTGGCACTTCAATGTTTTGCCTGTTCTCCCTCCGGACTTTTACCTTTTTCTCATGTGTTTTGGTGTAGCTCTTTCCAAAGATAATAAAATAGGCCTGCCGGGCGTATTCACGGGTAAATCCGAAATGCCTCCCAACATCAGCTAGTGTGTTTTCAGGCTCATGAGCCAGCTTCTTAAAGGTATCAACAGCCCCTTTGCCATATTTATTTTCAAACCTTTTTAAAAAGACATTTCCCCGCCTCAATCCAAAGGCCCGCCGCCACATGCTTATACTCTGGGGATCCACATCCAGCAGATCAGCTACTTCATAATTAAAAAACGATTCTTCTTCGAGTTTTTGTTTCATAAATTCATACAATCCCATACCGAACCGTTGCCTTACATATGTATCCATCTGATTTTCATTCATTGTTAGTCTCTCATTATTTTTTCAGCAGGGTTCACCCCCTGCTCTTTTAATTTACAGGCGCAATCAGTACATTTACCGTCACAGTGACATGACCCTTCATTAACTGCCGGTTCGATTTTTAACTCATTGCCTTAATGTTTTTCACCCAGGAAAATTATGCTTTCTCTGGGTATAATTCCCCGGTTCAAACGGCTATTGAAAGTAGCGATGCCGAAGGGCAGAATCCTGTACGCTTTTTGAATATTTATATATATCCTGCCTTTTCCATGGTAACCTTCGTGAATGGCGTTAACAAGTTCACATGCAGAACTCCCATCAAGATCTCTTCTTAGGTTAATATGGAGATCATCATTTTTATGAATACATGAAATTCTAAAATTACTGCCCATAAGACCTCCTTTTAATAATAGTAGTTTTTAATTTGTATTAACATCTTCGGTCATTGCCTTTAAAATTGAACTGAGACTGGAAGTTGGCAACATCTTGAACGGTTTCATATGTCTTTGACAATATTTTTTCACACTTTCACATGCACCGTGACTGTTACAGTTTACCGGGCATATAACCATATCGCATCGTTTTACTCTGTTTTCCAGGTCCTGCCGTCCTCCCTTTACATACCCGTCATGATATTCAAATTCACCGCCGCATGACTCTATAAGATTTTTATAGTGCTGTTTCATCCTGGTTCTCCCGCCCACTACAAGTATTCTACCGGCACAATCGGGCCGTTTAGGACATGTACTTTCATTGCATGTATCGGACTTATTGATACATTCCATTTTGTCCATGATACTTCTCATTTTTTCAGTCAGTTGATGATTGGCTGATTCAAGATCAAGAGCTTTTATTTCAACCTTCCTTTTTTGTCGCTCCAGATGTTTATTGCCGGTTGAAAGGACAGCAACCTGCTCTTCAAGTTGTTCTATTCTTTTTTTAAATTCATAGTTTCTTGTTCTTAGTTTTATGAATCTATCTTCTTCATTTTTCTTTTCTTTTGTCTGCTTTTTAAGTGCTGCATTAACACTCTCTATATTTCTTAAAGAAGATTTTAATTTAGATAATTCTTTCTTGAGGCTGATATTTTTATTTTTTTGCTGTTGAAACAGACGGGCAAGTTTAATATTGGTATTTTCATGTATTGTAACCATTTGCTTCACCCTGTTTATCTCATGAAGGTTTATATGGTTTATCATATGTACATCACCAAAGATCCGCTCGATTGCGTCAAAAGACAAATCAAACCTCACAGCGGCAACAAAGTATAATGCCTCCATATTCCCGGTCCGCAATGATTTCTCCCATTTTTCCATGAAGGTTTTTTCATCAAGTTTTTTTAACGCTGGTATCTGTTTCCTGTATTTATGTTTCAGATAATTATCCACCTTTAATGAGATCTTGTTTTTATTATCCAAATTACACATTATTATATTGTGCAATTCATAGGGCCTCTTCCTGTTTGTGGATAAACCTGCCTTGTTGAGGACTTTTTTATGCTCTTCTATGGTCAAACATCCGCCAATCAGAGGGCAGCAAAGATGCCTGTCAACTTCCCACACATACTTGATTCTATTTTCCGGAACATGAACAGAAGGCATGACTTCTTCAAAATCAGGCATTATCATCGGGGATATATTAAAGTTTCTCTTTTCATTTAAATCTTTCATTACGTTTTTCAATACAAAATCAGTTGACATGATTTTACTCTCCTTTTTTCTACTAAAACTGCCCTCTAAATTTATTATTCGAGCTTTCTAACATTCTTAGTATTCTCTACTCTATTTACAATACCTAGATATGTCAAGCGTTAACTAAAGTTTATTTTTTCTATTTTCGATTTTAGGTGCACAAAAATCTTGACAATCATTCGCTATTTATTTTAGAGTTTCCACATATTGTTAGATGAAACTAATTCATTGTTTTCGGCTCTACTTAAAAATATATAATTATTCTGTAATGATGGGAGAATTAGTTTCGATGTCTTTAATATGTCCGGCAACTTTGCTTTTTTAGTTAATAAGCAAAAATTGGGGAAAAGTATCCGGCATATTTTTTTGAGGTAAATATTAGTTTTTTCTAATATTTTTCTTACTTTATAATTTTTATAGGAGGCTTTAATGATAATAAATTTCAATAAGGTTAGAACAGCAATTACTGCATGGATAATCATGTTTCTAATTATAGGGGCAGGGCAGATCACTGCTGAAGAAAAAATAGACGCTGATAAAGGCAAAACCGTGAAACTGGAACCTTTAAAGGTAAAATCGCTTGAAGAACGGTTAAGAAGGCAGGGGGTACTGAAGGATGTTATAGAAAAAACCCAGCTTATCACATATGAAGACATTGAGATTAAACAGGCGGGGAGCTTGTTTGAATTGATTAAAGAAGAACCCGGAGTTACAGTCAACACGGAATGTTCCATGTGCGGAATCAAACGTATTATGGTCAACGGCCTCAAGGGAGAACACACTACAGTTCTTGTCGACGGAGTACCAATGCACTCCGTAGTTTCCAGTTATTACGGAATGGATGCTATGGCAACAGCCGGTGTCAGCCGTGTTGAAATCGCCAGAGGAGCAGGACCGTCATTACTTTCACCGGAAGCAATAGGCGGAACCATAAATATGATTTTCGACAAGCCGGATAAAAACGGATTGCTCAGCGATATATCCATAGGCAGTAATGGCTATCAAAAGTATTCTGTCGTAGGAACTGCAGTGACTCCGGACGAAAAACTGGCTATATTAGCCATTGCCCAGTATGATGACATTGATCAGGAAGATGCGGATAATAACCTTGTTAATGAGGCTCCTCGCCTGGAAAACTCAACCCTGACGCTAAAAACTTTTTATGATTTTTCAGACTCAAGTCAGTTGCAGTTCAGGGTGACCCAGATCAAATCAGATGTCCATGGAGGATACATGTCGGACAATTATAATTCCGTTCTACAGGACCCTGGTGATCCTTCTTTTGTTAACGGAGATGTCAGACTGCCATATACAGGTGCAAAGCTGGGAACGTGTGAATATATTTTGACGGAAAGAGAGGAATTCGCAGGAATGTGGCTTCGGGAGGTCAACGCCCGGACAAATTTTTCTGCTACGGCCAGTTATTCCAAACACACCCAGGACTCGGTATATGAGGGCTTTGACTATCGTAACGAAGTTCCTGCATATTATGGAAACCTGAAAATCAATTATTCTGCGGGTAACCATCTTATCACAGGTGGAATAAGTACAAAATCCGAGGAACTTGATGCCGATTCCGTCCAGGTAGAGTCTGATCCCAACCTCATACCTGACGACTATGACTACACTGCCCATGGTATATTTATCCAGGATTCATGGCAGGTAAATGATGATATTGAACTCCTGACAGCCCTGCGTGCAGATAAGATCGCGGTTGACTGGACAGGTCAAACAACCACAGGCGATGAGATCAGCGAAACTATTATTGCCCCCCGTGCCCATTTAAGATGGAATCACACCCCTAATCTTTCATCACGTATCTCAGCAGGAAGGGGCTACAGGGCGCCACTAACCTTTTTTGAATCCGAACACGGTATACTGGAGGAAGGTTTTAATATCCTGATCACAGACCTGGAAAAATCCTGGTCTGCCGGATACAGCCTGAACTATTCGGATGAACGATGGGCAGCAACTATCGGTGTCAACTATACTGAAGTCGAAAACCTCGCCACCATCTCTGACGATTATGACAGGCCGACCCTTATAAATTCCGATGAAAAAGGCGATGTAACGGCCTTTGATTTTTCAGGAAGTTATAAAGTAACGGACTGGCTGATTCTCGGTGCCAGCTTTGAACATTACGCAATGAGCGATTCATACAAGGCGACATTCAGTATTGCACCTATTGAGACCCGGTTGGGATTTTCTTTTGATATAAACAGGGACGGCTGGGATTTTAACTCGAATATCTACTGGATAGGATCACGGGATCTTACGGACTATGGATATAAAGGCTATAACGTATATGACGAAACCACTGGGCCAAGCGATCTAAAAACTACCGATGCACCGAGCTATTTTGAGGTCAATATGCGAATCTCCAAAGAGCTGGGTAAATACATGAGTTTATACGCGGGAATCAAGAACCTGCTCGACTACACCCAGGCAGGTGACGAAGATTCTCCTCTTTTCTATGATTCGGATGGAGCATATGATGTCGGCTACATATACGCTCCATTAAGAGGAAGATCTCTTTATGCTGGATTAAAAATTACTTTTTAAAAAATAATACCTTGGAATCCTGTAAAAACAAGATGTATCCGAATTTGTCGATTCAGGCAAAGGAGGATACATCTTACTGTTTATACATACATTTTGAAAAAACTTTTTATAAATAAATTAAGATAAAAAACCTTCAGATTGATTTTAAGAAGTGATGGATGAATAAAAAGATATGATCAAGTTATCAGTAAAACAAAATATAATATGCCATTTAACTCAATTTATTATTGCGATTGCTGTTACAACAGTTCTTTTTAATCTAATTGAGTATTTATCCCGGTCAGGGGGCGGAGCCAGCAAGTTAAAAAAAGAACCGGGTGTCATGGTAAGCCTGAAGGAACCACCTCCACCGCCTGAGCCTGTAAATGATAAAATGAACGAGATTAGAGAAAAAAAGCAGAATAAAAAAATGAGAATAGAGCAACCCAGACTAGGAATTAAGTTGCTTCACGCTGATGTAATGGGTGGTATTAAAATTCCTGACACGCTCCGGCATGGCATTGAGCTTCCTGAATTTGATCTTAAGATTGGATTTAACCTTGATGAGATCGATACAGTACCGGTAGTTACACAACAGTTTTCCCCGCGCTACCCCTATCATGCAAAACGTGAAGGAATAGAGGGAATTGTTTCAATACGCTTCCTGGTAACAAGAGAAGGGAGAGTAGAGGATATAAGCATTATAAAAGCCGATCCAAAGGAAATATTTGACGAGGTTACGAGACAGTGTGTTTCCCGCTGGAAATTCAAACCGGGCATCAAGGACGGTGAGACTGTGGATACATGGGTAGAAATAGACATAGAGTTTGAATTGGATAAAAGAGGTTAGAACCGGGATATCCTTATGCAAACTGCGGAATATCCCGGTATATGTCAGTTTTAGTTTTTAAGGATTGGATATCGGATACAAGTAGTTGATCATCGGTTTCAGGCAGCCGGACTTTCATTTCGGCCATGCACAGTTACCAGAATCTTTTCACCGATCCCTCTTCCAATAGCTATTCTTGTTTGCTTGTGACCTATCACAAGCCTGCCATCATTGTTATTGTTTATAATTTCCACCCTGTCTCCCGGATTCAATCCGAGTGAACTGAGCCTGGACCGGGCATGCCTGCCCGCTCTCATCTCAGTAATAACAAGGTTCTCGCCAGGTTTTCCCATGGTCAGGGGCATTAAAGGTTTTCTATGTTTTATGCAGTCACTGCAGAGGCCATAAACCTCCATCTTGTGCTGCAGCATATGAAAACCGTGATTAGCGGCTACTGCTGCTTGAAGCCTTTCTATTTCAGCATTCTCAAATTCAGTGATTTTACCGCATTTTGTGCAGATCAGATGATCATGATGTTTTCCAAGGTGACGATGTTCATAGAGGATCGGCTGGCCTTCAAACTCTTTTTTTTGTGCAAAGCCATATTTGACCCAGCGCGTCATGCACTCTTTTACAAAATCAATATCATAATCATATCCCTTTTCTTTCAAACGCCTGTTAAGTTCTTCAAGGGTGATATGTTCTTCGACTTCCAGAAAAACATCGATAATATTCAGTCTCTCTTCAACATTGCCGATGCTGTCGTTTTCAATCAGTGCCCTAAAGTTATCCTTCTCAAGCTGATGCTGATTCAACATAATAATTATTTACTCCTTTTATCTGTCCACTCATACAGCTCTGTATGATCAGACTTGCAGAATGAACAGCAGCCTGAACATGAAAAGCAATTATCCAGTTTACGCAGCTTTCCTTTTCTAATCCAGTGCTCAAGCATGCCCCGCATTACATCGGTCCCTGTATGAAACCTGACAGACAGGTCTGCAAGTGATGCAGACCTGTTGTCAATCAGATATTGTTTTATATCAGTAAGTATCATTTTGCAGCCCGTTTCATCCCGAATATGAAAAGCATATATACTGCAACAATTATCAACAGCCACATCATGGACCCTCCGGGGTGTCCCCCGAATGTCCCGATTTGATAAAACAGGGTGGAAACCATCCATGCCAGTACTGTCAGATATGTTCCTGCAAATATTGTCCACTTCATATTGGTTTCCCTGTAAATTGCAGCCATTGCAGCAAGACAGGGATAGTATATTAATATAAACAGGAGATATGCTATGGCACCGATCTTTCCGTCAAAACATTTCAGCATAACGCCGAATGTTGTTGTGCCTACTTCCTGCTCTTCAGCAGCCTGTTCAAGATTATCCACTTCCCCGGTGCTGATTCCAAGGGGATTGGTTACAGTATCGCCAAGGCCTGCAAAAGCGGCCGGTATTGATGCAAAGGCCTCCTTTATGCCGCCTCCAAAATCAAATTCATCTTCTTCCGACCCGTTTTCTTCGGCCATGGAGGTGTAAAGGGCGTCAAGGGTTCCTACAACGGCCTCCTTTGCAAATATTCCGGTAAATATTCCTACTGTTGCAGGCCAGTTTTCCTCATTAAGTCCCATAGGCTTAAAGACCGGCGTTATCGTTCTTCCGACAGCGCTCAGCACAGAGTCCCTGCTGTCTTCATTTCCAAATGAGCCGTCCGTCCCCATTGAGTTTAAAAATGCCAGTATTACAAACAGGGGTATCAGTACACGGCCGGCCCTGAACATAAAACTCTTTAATCTTCCATAGGCGTGATATATCACCCCCCTGAAAGTGGGCATATGATAGGGCGGCAGTTCCATAATAAAATGGGATGTTTCACCTTTCAGGACAGTGCTCTTAAGTACCAGGCCTGTTACGACAGCCAGGAGGATACCCGTGATATAAAGACCGAAAACAAGCGTGCCGCCGGATTTCGGGAAAAATGCAGCCGTAAAGAGCGCATAAACAGGCAGCCTTGCCCCGCATGACATGAACGGATTCATCATGATAGTAAGGGTTCTGTCCCTTTGATTATCAAGAGTCCTTGTCGCCATGATGGCCGGAACATTACACCCGAACCCGACAAGCATCGGAACAAATGATTTTCCGGGCAGCCCGACATAATGCATGAACCTGTCCATTACAAAGGCGGCGCGGGACATGTATCCTGAGTCTTCAAGTATTGCCAGGCATAAAAACATGAATGCTATGGGCGGGATAAAAGTGGACATGGTCTGGATTCCGCCGCCGATTCCGCCGGCAAGGAATGTAATGAGCCAGTCCGGAGTATGGATCGCCTCAAGAATATATGAGAACCCGTCTACAAATATGGTCCCGAAAAGGATATCAAAAAAATCAATAAAGCATCCGCCGACATTTATAGTGATCATAAATGTTGCATACATGGCTGCAAGGAAGATCGGAATACCAAGAACACGGTTAAGGAGGACATTGTCTATTGCATCGGAAACGGTTCTTCTGACTTCATATTTTTTTTCAACCGCATCCCTGCAAACACCATTTATAAAACCGTAACGTGCGTCTGCCACGATTATATCCGGATCATCATCAAACATTGCATCCATTTTCTTCATGGCGTCTTCAAGTATGTCGGAAGAAATATTTTCAGCTATCTCCTCCGCCAGTTCATCTTCCTCAAGGAGCTTGATTGCAAGCCAGCGGCTGTCCAGCTTTCTTGCTTCAGCCTGGCCTTTGAGAAGGGACTGCAAAGACTCTATTGCCTGCTCAACCTCCGAAGGATAACTGATTTCCGTTTCAGGAATCTTTCCGGCCGCGGCTGCACTGTTAATGATGTCTTTAAGTTCATCCACTCCCTGGTTTCTGCTGGCAACAATTGGAATTACAGGGCAGCCCAGGAATTTTTCAAGTTTTTCAAGATCAATCCTGATCTTGTGTTGTTCCGCGACATCCATCATGTTGAGGGCTACAATAACCGGGACCTTCATTTCAAGGAGCTGGACCGTCAGATAAAGATTCCTTTCCAGGTTTGAGGCATCAACAATATTTAAAACAAGATCGGGCCGGCCCGATATTACAAAATCCCTGGATATTTTTTCATCAAGGGATGTTGCCGATAAAGAATAAATACCAGGCAGGTCAACTATCTCTATATCTTTTCCCGAATGGGAATAATATCCTGTTTTCCGCTCAACTGTAACACCAGGCCAGTTTCCGACCTTTTGCTTGGCCCCGGTAAGACAGTTAAACAAGGTTGTCTTGCCGCAATTGGGATTCCCTGTGAGGCCGATTGTTATTGCGCTCATATTCTTAACTCCTTTCCACAAGAACGGCCTCTGCCTCGGTTTTCCTGAGACTCAGATTAAATCCTCGAATATTTATTTCTATGGGATCACCTAGGGGCGCTACACGCACTACCTTCAATTCCGTCCCTCTGGTAAGCCCCATTGACAGGAGTCTGCTCTTAAATAACTTCGCATCCTTTGAATAGCCTGTTATTCTTGCACTGGCATCAAGTTCCAGATCGCTTATTGTAAGTTCCATAATTTTTCCTCTAGGACTCTATAAGAACATTTGTCAGTTTCTTTCGCAGAAGCTCGAGTCTTTTTGATTTAAAAGATTTTTTAGTCTGCTCAAGAATTTCAATCGTGTCTTTCAGGGCATTGACAAGTTTTTCTTCCCGTTCATTATTTTGCCCGTTTCTGTCAGTAGATTTATTTTCTTTTTTTAAACCGTTGTTAATAAGATTTTCAATAAGGGCGAAATGCATATCCATTCTTTTATGCAGTTCTTCAGTCCGATCATGGAGACTCATCAGTATTTCATTGTTGTTTGATATTCCTTTAGACATAACTAATCCTATTAGACCAACCTAATCCATCAGGCAAAAAAAATTACTTTTTTATTTGCTCAACTCTTAGTCACAGTTCATCTTGAAATTTTTCATATGTTCTTCGCACCTTTCAGGTTTTATGCCGTTTCGGCAATAATCTTCAAAATAATTAAGCCAGCTTTCTCCGGTCCGGGGACAGGACTGTACAAATTCAATAAACTTGATAAGACGAACGAGCGTTTCGGAACTCATGCCATGTTCCATTTTACAGGCTTCTTCATCAGCCGAAACAGGGTCCAGTTTCAAAATGTCAGTAAGAAAACTTCTGATTGCATTATGTCTTCTCTCAATTTCCTTACCAACCTTGTAACCGTCTCTGGTCAATTCGAGATATTCATGTTTTTCATAATCAATAAGGCCTTTATCATTAAGAGTCTTAAGCATATTTGTAACGGTAGGCATTTTGACTCCCATTTTTTTTGCTATGTTTTTGACCCTTATGGCACCTTTCTCTCTATTGAGCTGAAAGATGGTTTCAAGGTAATCTTCCATTGTTGATGTTATTTGTATTTCTTCCATCTTCATTCCTTTTTTAAAAGGCCTTAGCATTATTAGACACATCTAACAAAATTATACTTAAATACATTAAAAATTATTTCCAACCATGTCAAGTCTTTTTTTTTCTTCTGAAAAAGACTTGACACGGTTTACTCAAAGTTGTAATTATATCAATCTAATTTATTTTGAGTTTTATACTTAATGGACTCGTAAAAAGTCATCTAGGTCGTAATTTCCGCGAAGGCGGAAATCTATTTATCTTTGTTTTCAAATACATAAAATGGATCCCCGCCTTCGCGGGGATGACAGAAAAAGACAATTTCAGGCTTTTTACAAGCCCGTCAAGATTGAATGATGAAAGAAACAGGAAGGATTTTTCCAAAAATATAGAAAGGAAGAAAATACAGGCTATTCTGTTTTTCTTTCCCTATCAGCCTTCAGTCTGCTAAAAAACTTCCGCCTGTTCTTTCTTTACTATTCAGATAATTTCTTATTTTCTTTTTCAAAGGCCTTGGGATTTATTCCGAATTTTTTATAAAAGGCCTTTGCAAAGTGGCCTGGGCTGGAATATCCTACGCTGTATGCAGCTTCCGAAACATTGTATTTCCGGCTTAATATTAAACTGCGTGCCTTTTCAAGTCGTATTGACCTTAAGTATTCGGATGGATATATGCCTAATTGCTCTTGAAATCCTTTGACAAGCTGCTTTTCATTGAACCCTGTTCTGCGTGCGAGCTCTCCTTTATGCGGCGGATTTGCCATTTCCTTTTTCAGGATTTCGCATGCGTAACGTATTTTTTCTACATCAGGGTTAACAATTGGTTTTTGAGTGGATTTCCCGGTCAGGTGATCAAGCTGCCTCAACTGTAATGAAATCAGTTCAAGGGCTTTTGCCTGAAGGAATGCAATATCATGCGGGTTGTTTTCATAACAGGCAAGCGCCTGCAGGCTGCATATTTTTATGGCAGTATCTATATCTTTCAGGCGGGCAGGTGCATTTTTTTTATTCGCCTTAAAGTCCAATTCTTCCAGAGAATTCACTAACTCATTGTATGACTTTCCAGTCAGATCGGAATAAATCCCGGGATCCATTGCCACTATCATTGACTGCATGGCTGTATTACATTTTACCTTAAAATAGTTAACAGGCTTATACCCTGAGATATCTATATTGGAAAATCCGTCTCCCAGGGACATCCTGGGTTTTGAATAGGATATATCACTCATGCCCGATAAAATGTTGAAAAAGGATATTGAAGAAAGGTCAATGGATGACGGCAGCAGCCGGATTTCGTCGTTACCGAATAATGAAAAAGACTGGAATATAAGTAAAACTCCATTGTTAAACCAGACCCCTTTACCCAGGTAGCCGGAGCCATATCCGGGATTTACAGCCTGGGGCAGAAACGACCTGTTCAGCAGAGCTTCACTATCGTCTATGATTTCCTCTATATTAAACGTCTTTATATTGGGCATTTTTAATCTTTCCTTCGCTTACAGACCTTATGTACCTTAGGCCTTCCAGGCGCTCAATCACTCAAAATATTCGCTCAGCCGCGAGAATTTTATCCTGCCTTATGCTATATAATCCTTCCTTAGCACAATCAAACTTAGTTTGCAAATTCTAAGCAGAGTAATAACCGGGCACTAAAGGTTATTGCGCCTATACTCAGTAAAAAAGAAAAGGAGATATAACAGTTATGCCTACAGGAAAATCGTTTTTTAGGAATTGGTTCACGATCCGGGCTGCCCTGGTCATTATCAGTGCACTGACGCTGTTTGCACAGACCATTGAGGCAAAAAGTGATGAAAAGGAAGCATCTTCCGTGGTGGTTCTCGATCCAGTGGTGGTAACAGCGCAAAAACAGGAGGAGAATGTTCAGGAGATACCGGTGGCAGTTACGGTTCTGGACAGCATTTACATTGAAGATCTTAACGTGGGTTCCGTACAGGACGTGGGAGATCACGTCCCAAATCTTATGATTTACGAGAACGCTGTTCGGGGCATGAACAGCTCCTCTATGCGCGGAATCAATGCAAGTATCGAATCCTTTTCAAGTTCCACCAGTATGTTTGTGGACGGTGTCCCCCTCACGGGAGGCCTTGGATTCGAAGAAATGGTGGTGGACGCGGAACGGATCGAGGTTCTGCGTGGTCCGCAGGGAACCCTGTATGGTACAAACTCGGAAGTAGGGGCAATTAATATTATCACAAAGCAGCCCGGCAACGAAACCCGGGCAATGATCAGCCTGGCTGGCGGCATGCTGTTATCCGGCGTGGATGATTCCCCTCTTACCGGGGGACTGAAAGCCAGTGTGAGCGGGCCATTGGTTGAGGACACCTTATTTTACAGCCTTGTCGGCAGTTATAGCCGCAAGGTCGGATATATCGAACACATAGAAACCGGTGAAGACGTCAACGACAAGGAAGACTGGTTCGGACGCGGGAAAATACACTGGACACCCAACCAGAATTTTTCAATGACGTTGACTTTCTCGCACTTACGATATAACGACGGAGCGCCTGATGTGTCTCTCAATGATGCGGGAGCAGCTGCTTACGGCCTGCCTCCCTTTGAAAACAGAAGTACCGTATCTTCCAATATCGAATCGGAAAATAAATCATACGCCAATTCATTTGCTGCCAATATACATTATAAAATTAGCGAACAATTCGGCCTCACATCAGTAACCACCTACAGGGAATATAACGATCGTGCTTTCATCGACTGGGACTTCAGCTTCATGACGCTGTTGCACATGAATAAAAAAGACAATAAATACGCAAAACTTTCACAGGAAGTGAGGCTGGACTATACTAATCATGGATTAAAATGGCTGACCGGTGTTTACCTGGACAAGGACGAGAACGATCTAGTCTACGACCTGATTTCCGACATCCCTTCTATAAACTTCTCCGGGAATGAGGAACTAACCGGCAAATCCTATGCAGCTTTCACCCACCTGACTGTACCCCTGGGGAGTAAATTCAATCTAGTGGGCGGCTTGCGGTATGGCTATGAGGAAAGAGACCAGAAGAACAATATCGCGGGAACTGGCGCTGATGCCGACTGGACCTCCCTGAATCCGAAAATTGCCTTCGAATACAGTGTCACTTCCGATATCATGACTTATGTGAGTGCCGCGCGCGGTGACCGATCCGGTGGATTCAACCTGATGGCTTTTAATCCGGATTATTTAATCTATGATGGTGAAAAACTCTGGTCCTATGAATGGGGCATAAAAAGCTCGCTTTGGAACAACCGGATACTGCTCAATGGGAACCTGTATTATATGGACATTTCTGATATGCAGGTAACTGAGGCGGTTTCCGCCTATCAGGCGCACATGACTAACGCAGCGGAAGCCACAGCCTGGGGTGCCGAGGCAGATATGAAAGTCAGTCTTTCCAGAGAACTTACATTCCTGACAAATGCGGGGTACAACAATATTGAATTCGATGAATTTTCAGATGCGTTAGGAAACTACAAAGGAAATAAGCCGCCCCTCGCGCCGAAATACACATTTTACCTGGGCACCCAATACAGACATCCTGATGGGTGGTACGGCAGTGTCGGGATTACAGGATACGGCAAGATGTATTTTGATAAGACCAACACTGCCTCAAGGGAGGCGTATGAGCTGGTTGATGTAAAATTGGGTTATGAAATGGACCATATAGATGTCTATTTGTACGGCAGGAACATTTTTGACAAGGAATACGATTCCGAAGGTTTCGGGGATGTTTATACCATCTTCAGCGAACCCGGTGAGGTGGGGTTGCAGATGACCTTCAGATTTTAAGTTCCTGGAGTGACGATTTGAAACAATCAGGTGTTAGCCATAAGGCTGACACCTGAAAACAAACACATCAAAGCACTATACACCGGAGTAACTAAATGGAACCCTTAAGTTTTAAAATAAGCAGCGGATGGACTATATCTGTCCTTATTCTCATCATCTATTACGTACCAATGATGTTTGGAAAAAAAGAAAAAATAAAACAGATTATTGACTATTCATTCTGTACATATGGAAAATTATTTTTGTCTGTCCTGTGGATGGGCATGTTTTTCCCGATAGTATACGGGATTTTTCTTGATATAGATTTTGGATCGGCTTCCTTCTATACAGGGGCAGTATTTATGATACTGGGCACTGTAACCTATGTGGTCAGTATCATAAGCTACCTTGGAACGCCTCCTGACCAGCCTATTATCAAAGGGATGTACAGGATTTCCAGGAACCCTCTCTATGTAACAGGGACAGTAATTTCTATCGGAATGGCATTTATACTTCACTCCTGGATAATAGGTATCAGCATTTCTGTTAATGTGATCCTGCAGCATTTTGTTATCCTGGATGAAGAACGCTTTTGCGCAAAAAAATATGGAGATTCATACCTGAAATTTAAAGAGAAGATTCCGCGTTATCTGTTTTTTTGAATGGAGTGAGTATATTTCAAATATAACAGGTTGTGTCGTAATTGCGAAATGGTTACAAGTTTATATCTACAATTTAACCGGACCACTTTTTCCTTTTATAAATCCAATTGTGTTTGCAACACTATATGATATTTACAGTCCCATCTTACATGTGATAACGTTTACCATTCTTTCATAGGTTCTTCCTCCTGCCTCTATACAGGGGCTTTTCTAGGGGAAGAACCTTTTTATCACATTTTTTTCCCGCCGAAACGATATAACCTTCGCAGGTCACACGGGCGTAGTCCGTGGTTTAATTTAAAACAATTATCTCGTTTTTAAAGACTTTTATTCATTTCTGGATAAAAAAAACTGCTGACCATGGATGTAAAAAACATATTTGAATCAGTGGAAAGGGATTTAAAAATATAAAAAAGATTAACAGGGAGAAGACAATAAAACAGTGTTGGATTAATAACCCAATCTGACCTGATGCTAAAATAAGCTTGACTGTCGCTTTTCATTATATTAGACTTATCTAAGTTTATTAGTTATATTAACTTATTTTTGGAGAATCTTAATATTATTCGTGGGGACAACTATAATCAATGTTGAAAAGCTGTTCGGCAGCTGCCCCAACCTTAGCGAATCTTGGAAACGGAGGATTAAATATGACAACAAACAGGATACAGTCAAACAACAGCGACATCATGAAGCTTTTATATCAAAGTTATCTGCCAAGAATACTCAATTGCGCTATTGAGATCAATGTCTTCGAAGTGTTATCGCAGGACGCATTGCAACTTTCGGAATTATCGGAAAGGCTGAAAACAGTTGAAACCATTACCGGGGCATTGCTTGATGTGCTGGTTGCCATTGAACTGGTAACCAGGCAGGAAAACAGATACAGCCTTACACAAAAAGGAAAGGACTTTTTTCTTTCCGGCTCGGCGGCAAACCTCGTTAATGTCGTAAAGGGTTTTCCGGGCAGTGCAGGACCATTTGATAACCTGACACAAGTACTGCAAAAAGGAGCTCCTGATTTCAACAGCAGAATGTGGGGCAACAGAGAGAGTATTTTGAATATGGAGCAGCAGCAGAACGGCGGGGCAATCCAGGCAGTCCTTTCCTTCATAAGTGAAATACCGGAGTTTGGGACGTGTAAAAAAATGTGTGATTTCGCCGGCAGTATCGGTTATTTCTCATTTGCGTTAATGCAGGAAAATCAGCAGTTAAAGTCCCATGTTTATGATTTACCGGAAGTATGTGCTTTAGCCGTGAAGATAAAGGAAAATGAAGAAAATTACAATCGCATCACCTACCATGATTTTGACATCGCATCGGGCGAATCATTCGGAAACGGATATGACCTGTTTTTCAGTTCCCATTTTTTATACGGACTAAACGCAGAGGGAACGCTCTCTGACTTTTTTAAAAAGGTTAACCGGTCAATGGAGCCGGGAGGCCTTTTTATCTCCAACCATATTACCTCGGAAAAACAGAGAAAGAACAGTCTCACGCTTTCAATAATAGAGTTGATGACAAGAAGCATGGGATATCCTACGCATATGCTGCCGGAAGATGATTTAAAATCCGCATTAAGCCGTGCGGGATTCAAAACATTCAGGACAAAATATCTTGAAAAGGAGATGCCGTACCCGACGCTCCTGCTCGCAGCGGTAAAAACTGAGGAAATGTAAAATATTGAGGTATTAACTATGATTAGACAATTTATCAAAACGATAATTTTCTTTTTAATAATGGCAATGACCTTTTCAGCGGCGGCAGAGGATGCACCCCTGACCGGGAAACAGATCATGACCAGGGTGGACGACCGCCCGGACGGGGACGACCGCAGGTCTGGCATGACCATGACATTAATCAACAAACGCGGGCGTAAGCGTATTCGTGAGGTCAAGAGTTTTTCAAAGGACTTTGGAAAGGATACAAAATCCGTCATGGTATTTGAAAAACCTGCGGATGTTAAAGGCACTGCCTTTCTGGCCTGGGAATATGACGATCCGGCCAGGGAAGATGACAAATGGCTTTACATGCCTGCCATGAAAAAGGTGCGCCGTATAAGCGGCGCTTCAAAAAACGAGTATTTCATGGGAAGCGATTTCACCTATGACGATATGGGAGACCGGAACGTGGAGGAAGATACCCATACCCTGCTCGGCGAGGAAGAGATAAACGAACAGGCCTGCTGGAAGATCGAATCAGTACCAATAGATAAAGACGACATGTATACGCGCAAGGTCGTATGGGTTTTAAAGTCCGCGTACCTGGCTGTCAAGGCCGAGTACTATGACAAGGATGGTCTCATAAAAACCTTCCGGGCTGTTGACTTCAGGGAGCAGGACGGATTCTGGACAGTGTTCAGATCTGAGATGGACAATGTATCCCGCAGCCATAAAACAATACTTGAGATGGACGCTATGAAGTACAACACGGGAATAAAAGACAGCCTGTTTACAGTGTCCGCCATACAGCGCGGCAGGATAAAATGAAAAACCTGCGGAGTTCTGTCTTTTTTCCGGTTTTTATCCTGATGTTAAATACGATATGGGCCGGGCCGGTTTTTTCATTGACCGACAATCTTGAAATTACCGGATGGGCCGACACCATACAGTCTATCCGAATACATGATCCCAATAATACCCTGACTTCCCGGGCGCGTTTAAGGCTGGAAACGTCAGGGTACCTGAATGAGATTTACGGGTTTGTATCAATAGACGCTGAAAAGAATTTCAAGATAAAAAGCGAAACAGGCCTGGATCTTCAGGAAGCATGGGCTGAATACGCATCCGGGAAATGGGATATCAGGCTTGGCCGCCAGATAGTTATATGGGGCAAGGCAGACGGTATAAGGATTACGGACAATATCTCCCCGCCGGATTACACGGAGTCGGTAACAAGAGACCTGGATGAGATCCGTATGGCAGTTGACGCGGTCAAGTTCAGGCTCCTTGGCGAGAACATTACCACGGAGTTTCTTTTCATCCCTGTGTTCAGGGCTGCTGTTCAGCCGGGTGAAGGCAATCCATGGGCCATCACAGTGGATTACCCTGACACTCTGGAGGTATCATACCTTGCTCCGGATGAACCTGATACAGGTATCAGCGACAGTGAGTTTGCCATGAAAGTATCGGGATATTTCTCAGGCATGGATTGGGCGGCTTCGGTATTTTATACATGGGACGATGATGCGGTCATGTTCCGTGATGTAATCGAGACAGGGGACACAACCCAAATAGTATTTAAACCGCAGTACAAACGCATGACAGTCTTCGGGCTTGAATGCGCGGTCCCCTGGTCCGACCTTGTGTTCAGGGGAGAAACCGCCTTTTTTTCCGGGCGATATTTTTCCGCCGGGTACATATTCGATAACCCGGCAAAAAAGGACAGCATCAAATGGCTTGCAGGCACAGACTGGTACCCGGGGAATGACTGGACAGTCACAGGCCAGATTACCGGAACGAAAATATTTGATCATGATCCGGCTCTTTATGCGGACAGTCATGAACTTACTGCCACACTGAACATATCAAAAAAGATCCTGCGCCAGACAATCACCATATCCAATATGGTTTATTACGATATCAGTGCGCAGGAATATTTTAACCGCTTTGAGGTGGGATGGGATGCATCGGACAGTCTCAATTTTTCTGTTGGTGCGGATATCTTTGAAGGAGATACCGGGACCTATGGTCAATACGAACAAAATTCGCAGCTCTGGTTTAAGGCGAAGTACAGCTTCCAGGGACAATAGATTGTTTAAGGAGGAATCATCATGCTGAATATAGAAATGATAAACAGATTTTTTAAAAACGCGGGAGAAAACATACTGAAATACAGGTTTGTCTGCATATTTCTTTTTCTCATACTGCTCATCGGTGCAATCATGGGCCTTAAGGGGCTTAAAAGCGAGGAGGACATGGACAACTGGTTCCTGGAAGACGATGCACTTCTTGAGGTAAAGGACCGGTTTGAGGAGATATTCGGCAACAATGATTACTGTGCAGTTCTTGTTGAAGCGGACAATGTATTTGCTCCGTCTATTCTTGAGAAAATCAGGGAAATGGGAAAGGAACTTCTTGAAGAAGTCCCCTACAGCGATGATATTGTGTCTCTTACCGATTTTGAGTTCACATACGGCACTGAAGAGGGCATGGAGATAATAGACCTTGTGCCTGATCCCGTGCCCCGGTCACCAGAAGAACTGGCCCGCATAAAAGATATGGCCCTGTCAAAGCCTTCAATGAAAAGCAGGATTGTATCCGAAGACGGCACAAAGACATGGATCATGATGAGAATGAAAACCATTCCCGATGACTGGGAAAAGGAACATGAAGTCAACCCCGAAGAAACCATAGGAAGACTTGTTAATGAGATAGCAGCCAGGGATAA